>JAFDFW010000400.1 GCA_019309605.1 Deltaproteobacteria bacterium
GACGATGCTCGCGCGATTGGGGCGCATATTGGTGCGACCGCCCGGCGAGTACTGATCTTCGGAACGCACCTTTTTCTGGGCGGTCAGCTTGTTGAGCATGCTGTCCAAGTTGCCGCTGGTGATGCCTACGAAAAGGCGGGGCGTTCCCATGCGCGACACGTCGCTGATGTCCTGCCACTTGGGTTGGGAGATCATTCCGACGCGGTAGCCGCGGCCCTCGAGGAAACGGCCGATGAGCGCGCCGCCAAACGCCGGATGGTCGACATAGGCGTCACCATTGACGATGAGCACGTCGAGTTGGTCCCAGCCGCGCGCCTCCATGTCCTCACGTGTGGTGGGCAGGTAGGCAGCGGCGCCGGGTCGGCTCGGACCCCGAGCACCTTTTCGAGTTAGAGGCACGAGGGCCATCCCGCACCTTGCCCATGAGGGGCGTGTCGCGCAAACGTACGCCCATGAAAGGCCAAGACGATCCTCGCCCCAACGCCGGAGACCGGCTGGCCTTCCAGGTGGAAGCGCTCATGCCTGCGGGGGAAGGCGCTTGTGGACGCACGCGCATCGCGGGGGCCTTTCCCGGGGAACGGGTGGTCGCGCGCATCGAGCACGTTGGCAAACACGCGACCTTTGCGACGACGGTGAAAGTGGAGCGCGGGCGGCCGGGCCGGCGCGAGCCCCCTTGCCTGCGTCATGTGGATTTGAAAGCGGGGAGCTGCACCGGCTGCGCCTTGATGGCGCTCGAGGAGTCCGATCAGCGAAGTCTTCTTCGCGAGATGATGCTCGCGCAGCACGGACTCGAGGTTGGCGAAGTGGTCGCGGCGCCAGAAGCGCTCGGCTATCGCTGGAGTGCCAAACGCATCGCGTACGGTGGGCCAGGCAAGCTGCGCCTCGGCAGTTTCATGCGCGGAACGAACCGACCGGCGGATATGAAGGGTTGTCTCGTGGACCACCCGCTCATCGCCGCGGCGGCGGACGAGCTCGCTGAAGCTGCTCGTGATCTTGGCGTCGCGGCGCACGACGAAGAGCGCAAGCGGCTTGGACTTCGCGCCGTGTGGCTACGCACGAACGGAACGCAGGTGCTGGCCACGCTCGTGACGAGTGAAGCGAACGACGACGAGCTGCGGCGGCTGAGCCCGCGGCTCACGCTCTGCGACGGCGTGGCGGTCAGCTTTCATCGTGAGGGCGGCAACGCGTTGCGGGGAGCGGACGCGACCCTGCTTCGGGGCATCGAGGCGCTGAACGTGCATGGCACGCAGGTCGGTCCGCTCGGTTTTCTGCAGCCCAACCCCGAAGTCGCGGAACGGATGTACGATGACCTGGTCGACGGCATCGGCAGCGGACGAATCTTCGACCTCTATGCCGGTTCGGGCGCAACAACGCGCCGGCTCAAGGCCTTCGCGGGCGAGGTCCTGCCTTGCGAATCGCACCCTGAGGGCGCCAGCAGCCTCGGCGTAGAAGCGGAAACGGCGGAAGCGTTCCTTGCCCGCCGAACCGACGCGCCGGATGCGGTGATTGCCAACCCGCCCCGAAAGGGCCTGGGCGCCGCGGTGACCAAAGAGCTACTCCGGCTTCGCCCGGCCCGCATTCACGTGATGGCGTGCGGACCCGCAGGGCTCGCGAAAGACATCGCAGCACTTGCAGAGGGTTACCGGCTAGAGAGCCTGCAAGCCTACGACACGCTGCCGCAGACTCCGCATCTGGAGCTGATAGCGAAATTCGTTCGGATCTAGGAGCCGGCGCCCGGAATCAGTCAGGGTTGAGCGGGCGGTGCTGCCGTGGCAGGAGGAGGGTGCAATGGAGCAGCAAGAGATTACGGTCCATGGCCGGCTCGTGAAGTATCGGATCGGTGGCGAGGGCCCGCTGGTGCTGCTGATTCACGGCATGGCTGGCAGCGCATCGACTTGGAAGCAGGTCATGCCGGCGCTGAGCGAGCGCTTCACCGTGCTGGCTCCGGACCTGTTGGGCCACGGCGATTCGGACAAGTCAAAGGGCGACTACTCGCTTGGCGCCATGGCTTCGACGCTGCGCGATTTGATCGTGGCCTTGGGATACAAGCGCGCCACGGTGGTTGGGCAGTCGTATGGCGGCGGGATCGCACTGCAGTTTGCGTATCAGTACCCGGAGCGCTGTGAGCGACTGGTGCTCGTCAACGCGGGCGGACTGGGCAGCGAGGTCAACCCGGTCCTTCGATTGCTGACCATGCCCGGGTCCGCAGCCCTCCTGCTCGTGGCGACCGCACCGCCCGTTCGGCGCATCGTCGAAATGATCGGTCGGATCGCGCTCCGCAAGAAACTCGATACCGCCACTGTGATTCCCGAGCTCTGGCGGAGCTACACCTCGCTCGGGAACGTCGAGGCGCGTCGCGCATTTCTACGCACGCTGCGCGCAGTCATCGACCGGCGCGGTCAAGCCGTGAGCGCGCATGACAAGCTTCACCTGGCGGCCGGGATGCCCACGCTCATCATTTGGGGCGAGGAAGATGGAATCATTCCCGTCGAGCACGCCCATGCGGCGCATGCGTTGATACGGGGGAGTTGGCTCGAGATCATCGAAGGCGTGGGACACTACCCGCACTGCGAGGCTCCGGATCGCTTCGTGACCGCGCTCACCGAGTTCATCGAGTCTACGCGGCCTGCACGGATCAAGGTTTCTCGGAAGCGGATCCTTGGGGTGCCGCCGGCGGTTGGGTCCAAGGCAAATTAGGTCGGCCAAGACGGACGTCAGCGACGATGCGCACCTACCTCTTCGACCTCGATGGAACACTGCTTGATTCGATTGCGTTGATCCTGACGAGTTTTCATCACACCTCCCGAGTACACCTCGAGCGTGAGCTGCCGGACTCTTATTGGCTCGAGGGGACCGGAACGCCCCTTCGTGATCAGCTGGCCAAGGTGGCCCGGTCGAAGGAAGAGCTCTCCGCCATGCTCGACACCTACGTGGCATACAACCTCAGCCGCCATGACGAGATGGCAACGAGCTACCCTGGCGTTGTCGAGGTCGTCCGCACGCTACATGCGCGGCGGGCCAAGCTCGCGCTGGTGACCAGCAAGATGAGTACGGGGGCGGCGCGCGGACTTCGGCTTCTTGGACTCGAGGAGGAGTTTTCGGTGCGTGTCTGCGCTGACGACGTCGAGCGTGGCAAGCCGGATCCTGAGCCGGTCCTCATGGCCTTGGACGCGCTCGGTTCATCGCCGGAGGAGGCGTTCTTCATCGGCGACTCACATCACGATATCGAAGCGGGAAGGCGTGCGGGCGTCACGACAGTGGCCGTGAGTTGGGGCCCGTTTTCGCGAGAGAAGCTGAGCGCCGCGAACCCGGATCACTGGCTGGAAGAGCCCCACGGCATCTTCGAGTTGTGACGACGCCGATCAGAAGTAGAGCTGGACGCCCGGGCCGAGGGTCTGGATCCGCTGCGTGAAGAACTGCCCATTCGGGGAGTGGCCATTGTAATACCGAACGACAAAGTCGACCCGGTAACTCGATTCTCCGACC
>JAFDFW010000401.1 GCA_019309605.1 Deltaproteobacteria bacterium
TGCCGACGGGGGCCACCTTGCCCTTCTTGCCGACGGTGCGCTCATCCGAGAGCGCCACGTTGTAGATGCGCTCCTTGGCCTTGCCTCGCTCGACCCAGCCCTTGATGATCTGGATGCGATCGAGGTTGCCGCTTTGCGGGTCTTTGAGAGCTTGCACCGCAAACGTTGGCCCTTCCGTGCCCTCGGGCCTCGCGGCCAAATCTCCGCCCATCGGGACGCCATTGGCATAGGCCTTCTTGACGAAGTCCTCGTCGCTCGGGAGGTCATCCGCGTAGTCCCAGCCCCCGAAGAAACGCAAACGAATCAAGGGCCCCGAGGTTCCGTAGGTCTCTTTTCGCTTCATGGCGTCGAAAATGGAGGCCCGAGTGTTCTCCTCGGCCCAGACGGCCGTTGCGCCTGCCGACCCGACCACCGCGGCCGGCTCACCACTTGCGTTCGGCTTCGGGTCGAGGCGGACCTTGGGGGTGTCGTCGCCCACTCCGTGAGCGCCGTGCCAGTTGAACTCCTCGTTCCCGGAATACCCCGAATGCACATCCGCGCCGGCGACGATGCCGTACTTGAACGGATTCGTGCCGAGCTTCTCTTCGTGGATCAGACCCGCGGTCAGCGCCTGGCGAATGTAGCCATGTTTGACCTTGCTCACTCTCAAGCTGCCGATCAGGTGCGGGAACATCTCGAAATCCGCGAACTCATCGTTGGGCGAGAGCGAAGGATGGGTTTCCGAGGCGCCCTTGGTCTGGATCATCTCCGTCAGTGGCTCGTTGAGCGCCCGCCGCTGAGCGTAACGGGCGTTGAGTGGATTGCCATCCGGGAAGGTCCTAGGCGCGTACATCCATCCGTTGGAGACATTGCCGTTATGCGGAATCGCGATGACATCGAGACCTAAGTCTCGCTGGACTTCCATGTAGGTCCATAGGTCTTCCGGGTTGATCGAATCGAACGCCGAATAGGGCGCCTCGGGCCCTGTATCGCCGCGAAAGAACACATTGCGATGCATGTTCTGGTCATCGCGCCCACGAAATCCAGGAACGGCCCCTCTGGATGCGAGCTGGTGAGTGACTCGATCACGTCCAAAGCGGCCTTGTTCTCATCGGCGGGATTCCCGCTGTTGATCAGTTTCGCGATCGGGTTGTTGGCAAGTGGGCTGTTGGGATCCGCGAGCTGTACGAACACACCCAGGTACTCCGCGTGGTCTGTCAGGGCGACGAAATCGTAGGGCGTCGCTTTCTTAAACTTCTCGCCCGTGGTCGACAGCGTGATCTCCTCGCCCCTCCCGTACCGATACGCGTCGTCCATCTTCTGCCGCACGCCCACCGCGTAGGCGTCGGGGGACATCTCCGAGTGCATGTGCTGCTCGCCGAAATAGACGTTGCGAAGCGGGTTAGGCTTCGGCCTAGCTTCCGCGGCCGGCTTCGCCGGAGCGGGCGCTTCAGCAGCTGCTTTTGCCGCCACCGGTGTCGTGCTCTCGGCCTTGTCTGTTCCGCTCGATTTGCAGGCGACCATGACGCCGACAGACACACTTACCAACACTGCGATCTTCAGATACGAGCTCATGGGATCTTCTCTTCTTCCTGTGACTTGCGGTTTAGAGACTACTTCTTCCAGGGGAGGGGTATGACTGGTGCGATCGTGAAGCGCAGTTGCCATTCAGGTCCGCTAGCGTCGGGTGGCGGCGTGTAGGCCCACAACTGGACCCCCAGTTTGACGGGTTGATGCTTCTTCTTGCCGAAAACGGCAACCTTCGCGAAACCCACACCGATCGGAAAACGGAGCACCTTGGTTTCTCGCGAATACGTCCAAACCGGCTGAGCGGCGACCTGCCATCCATGGCCGACGTTGATCGCGTAGAAGTACTGCCCTCCGACGCCTTGCCCGTCCGCGCGTGTCGGAAAGCTCCAGGTGAACTGGGTAATCGTGCCATAGACGTTGCCGTTCTTCGGAGATGCGTAGCCGAGCACCACCTCGGGACCGAGCGCCCAGTCTGCCCGAAGCTCGGACTTGGAGTTGGTGGGAAACACCGTGCTGAACCCTCCCATGACCATCAGGCCGTTCTTGAGGGTCTTGCCGTAGAGGGTGTCGAGCGAGATATTTCCGAACGCAACGGCCGTTTCGACGTTGCCGCCCGCAGTAAGATAAGGAGCGCCGAATTCAATCGGGATGAGCGGCCGGAAGATGACGTTGCCTCGTTTGGTAGGGAAGGGGACGCGGGCTGAAACGAGTAGGTGAAAGACGACCTATGCGCGCCTGGGGCCGAGCCGCCATTCTGTGTAATGTCCAAGAAACTATTCATGGCCATCATCGGCGCACTCGGGTTAGCGAGCTTTGACGCCAAAGCCGAGGCCGAGTTGGACCCGGTCTCAGGACTCTTCCCATGCCCCTTCTCGACAGGACACACCGTCGGGTCGTCCTGAGGGTGACCGGTATGGCCCGGAGCGGTGCACGACGACGACGTAGCCGCATCGTCTGAAGCTGCCGGCTTCGCAGCCTCGGCCGGCTCGTCATCGGCGAAGCTCACGCTGCCGCAGAGCGTCAACGCCGCAACGGCAACCACCGCAAAGGTAGGCCGCAAGAAGCCAAGCGGGGAACGCTCACCAGTAAGATGGGTTTCGCTCTTCATGCTCCAAACCCTCCCGTTCATGGACATCCGAGAACATGTGTCTAGCCGGCCAAGGTGAGGGCTGTCCAGCAATAAGAACGCACCAATTCAGACCGGCCATTTCGCGCCACTACATCAGCACGCGCATAAGTTGCGGGCGTTTTTCGCAGGGGTGTTCGGCCAGGAAATTCGTGATAAGGCCTCGTCGATCTTCGAAGGAGTCACACAGTGAGCGGACGCGTAACGCGGCTAGTCAAAGAGCCGCTTTTTCATTTCTTGATCCTCGGCCTCGCCATCTACGCGGGGTACGCGTGGCTCAACCCGGGTGATGCGCCGGAGAGCGATCAGACCATCGTGGTAGGCGCCGGGGAGCTCGGGTGGATGCGGACGAGCTTCGAGAAGCGATGGAACCGCCCTCCGACAACGGAAGAGCTGGAGGGCCTCACCAAGGAATACGTCCGCGAAACGGCGTTCTACCGGGAAGCCTTGGCGATGGGGCTCGACCAAGACGACACGATCGTGCGGCGACGCCTGGCACAGAAGCTCGAGTTCTTGGTGCAGGATCTCATCGACGTGAGCCCCCCCACGGACGCGGAGCTCGAAGCGTACTTTGACGAGCACCGCGCCGACTATCGGCAGCCGGACCTGATCACATTCACCCATGCGTTCGTGGACCCGGACAAGTGGGGCAACGAGACGGAGAGCCACGCGGCGAGCGTTCTAGAAGGTCTCAAGAAGGCCGACGACCCAACCGGTGGCGCCAAGGAGCTCGGGGACCCGTTCATGTTGCAGCTCTACTACCCAGAGCGGACCGAAGCCGAGATCTCGAAGCTCTTCGGTGGTGGATTTGCCCAGAGCCTCGGGGACCTCAGCCTCGGCGCTTGGCAGGATCCCGTCCTGTCGGGATATGGGGTCCACCTGGTGTACGTGCACGCCAAGGAGACATTCCCCGACCCTGCGTTTGCCAACGTACGAGACCGCGTGGCTGAGGATTGGATGGAAGCCAAGCGCGAGGAGCTGAACGACGAGTATCGCGAAAGGTTGCTCGAGAAGTACACTGTCGTGATCGAAGACGACGCGCCGAGCGACACGGTTGCGCAAGGGGAGTCTTCGCCGTGACGGTAGCCGGGCGTGTTGCTTGCTTGGGCCTCGTGCTGACGGCCTTGGTCCCCTCCCCTACGGCGCGCGCGCACGAGATCCGGCCCGCTCTGCTTCAGATCGAGGAGACGGCGCCCGGCATGTTCGAGGTCACCTGGAAGTTGCCCGGTAAAGGCGACCGCGCGCTCGGGCTCGAACCGATCCTCCCGGAGAACCTGACGCTGGTCGCGCCGCCGACAGTTCGCCGAGTGCGGGCGGCCTGGGTGCAGCGCGCGACCTACAAAAGTGATGGCACACCCCTGGCGGGCCAGAGCATCTCGATCGACGGCCTTTCGGGGGTGCAGACCGACGTGTTGATCCGTATCGAGCTCCTCGATGGCAGCACGCACTCGACCATCTTGCGTCCGAATAAGCCCACGTTCGAGATTCCGGCGCGCGAAAGCAAGAAGGAAGTCGCCCTCGCGATGTATCGGATGGGCGTGGTCCACATCCTCGGAGGCTATGATCACCTTTTGTTCCTGCTTGCCCTGATGCTCATCGTGACCGGCTTTTGGAGATTGGTGAAAA
>JAFDFW010000402.1 GCA_019309605.1 Deltaproteobacteria bacterium
TCGAGACACAAAGCCCGGCAACGCCGGATGAAATCAGGGCGCGCATCCGAAGCGAGCACGCGCAGATCTCTGCCTTGCTTGCGCGCGTCGAAGCATTGAGCGAGCGCGTCGCCGCCGACGATACGACCTCGGTGATCGCGCTGCGCGACGAACTCCTGGCCCTCGGCGAAGTGCTGCTCGAGCACCTGCACTACGAGGAGTACCAACTTCCCTCGCTGGCCGAAAAAGGCAAGGCCGACGAGATAGCGGAAGGCATGCGCCGGGAGCACCAAGCGCAGCGTGAGATCTTCGACAGGGTCATCCGCGAGTTGGACGAGACGGCGGTGGGTTCGAAGTTGGCAATCGGTGTGCGAGAGCTGTCTCGGGCCATCCGAGACGACATGGAACACGAGGAACGAGAGCTGCTGAGCACTCCATAAATGAGAGCCGACGTATGAAGATCATGTACAACCCTTCGACCTGCAACCACTACGGCGTCTGCGTGGAAGAGGCCCAGGAAGTCTTTTCATTCGCCGAAGACGGCAGCCTCCTCATCCAAACCTACGACATCCCCGCCAACCTCGAAGACAAGGTTAGGGATGCCTGCATGATGTGCCCCACACAGGCCATTCAGGTCGAGGAACTCATCCAAACCTACGACATCCCCGCCAACCTCGAAGACAAGGTTAGGGATGCCTGCATGATGTGCCCCACACAGGCCATTCAGGTCGAGGAAGAATAGCGCGCTCGCGTCATGGCGTGACACTCGGCGTGCGCTTCATCGACGGCCCCGGGTATCCGATGTGCGGCCACACTTGCTCTTGGTCGAAGTAGACCAGGTTGAAAAACTTCCGCATCGCGATGCTAACCTGCCGTCGCAACACCTTGTCGCTGCGCGCCCACTCGTTCCAGTGCGCGGTGCGTTCGGCCACGCCGAGCCTGGAAAAAGTGGTGGGCTTCTTGTCGAACGCCAGCGGCCCGAACTCGATCAGCACGAGCGCCCGTCGAAGGTCCTTGACGTTGTGCTCGGGCTCGTCGGCCAGGAAGTCATCGAACGTGCGGGGGAGATCCATCGATGCGGCATCGATCGGGATAGCGTCTGTCTTCGGAAGCATGACCTCGACGAGGCTTTGAAGCGTTCGGTACTCATGCGGGTCGAGCACACGAAGCCCATCGACCCTGGGTGCCCGCCCCCGCAGCGCGAGAAGGCCACCCCCGCCGACGCCTAGGATCGCGCCGGCAGCGACGAGGCTCGCCTTCAGGAACCGGCGCCGTGAAAGAAAGCTGAATAACCCATCGCGGGCAGATTCTTCGCTCGGTACGTCTCCCATCGGCACCGGGTTCTTGTGCCCGTCTCCTGCTGGCGCTGCAAGTCAATCCGGTAGCGCCGTGCTATATGAAGAACATGAGCATTGGCGGCGACGAAATGAAGGCATTTCGGAAACTGCAAGCTCAACTAGCCCCCCGGTGGGCGCTCGCCGACGGTGACGGGCCGGAACCGAGAGACATCGTCGTCATCCCCTCCCTATCGTTCGACGGCATCGACAAGGTCTCGATCGACGGCGTCATTCACTACGAAGAGCGCATGCTCTTTGCCCTGAACCTGCTTCGGCATCCGCGCGCGCGTTTGGTCTATGTGACCTCGGCGCCCATTCATCCGGCGGCCGTGGACTACATGCTCTCGTTGATCAGCGGCATCCCCAACGAGCACATGCGGCGCCGGCTGACGGTGCTTTCGCTCTACGACAGCTCGCTGATGCCTCTGACGCAGAAAATTCTGCGAAGGCCCCGGGTCATCGAACGCATCCGTCATTTGATCCGGCCCGAGTGTGGACTGATGACTTGCTTCACGGTGACCGAGGCGGAGCGAAGCCTCGCAGTCGCGCTTGGCGTTCCCCTCTACGGAGCGGATCCGGATCTAATCTGGCTCGGAACCAAGAGCGGCTCGCGCTGGGCGTTTCGAAAAACGGGCGTGCCGCTGCTGCCTGGGGCCGAGGACCTGAAGAGCGAAACGGATCTCGTCGAGGCAATCGACGGTCTGTGGGAGGAGAACCAAGGCCTCGAGCGGATGGTCGTCAAACAGAACACCGGCTTCAGCGGCCAAGGCAACGCGATCCTGGACTTGAGCGCTCTGAGCGCAGTCTCCCCGAAGAGCGGCGTCAGCCGGGAGGCGCGAGAGCAGGCGCTGGCCGACGCCCTTCCCAAGATGCGCTTTGTCGATCCGCGACAGACTTGGGACACCTTCCAAGAGAAATTCGAGCGGGAGGGGGGCATCGTCGAAGCCTTCGTCGAGGGCAAAGACAAGCGTGCCACGAGCTGCCAGCTCCGAATCTCCCCCGAGGGGAGCCTGGACGCGATTTCAACGCACGACCAACTCGTCGAGGGCGTCGACGGCCAGATCTATGCGGGCTGCAGATTCCCGTCCGACGCCGCCTACCGCCTGGTCATCCAGCGGGACGCTCTTCGCGTCGGCGAAGTCCTTCAAAACAAGGGCACAGTTGGCCGGCTCGCGATCGACTTCCTGTGTGTGCCGGCCGGCGATGGCTCCTGGAAGCACTACGCGATCGAAACCAACTTGCGGTTGGGCGGCACGACGCATCCGATGATGCTCCTGCGCATGATGACCGACGGCCGATACGACCCTGACACGGGCCTCTACCTCACGCCGCGAAGCGAGCCCCAGTTCTACGTCGCGACGGACTCGATGCGTGCCGACAGTTACCGCGGCCTCCTCGTCGAAGACCTCCTGGACATTGCAGCGGTCGATGGATTGCACTATCAGGCCTGGTCCGAATCGGGCGTGCTCTTTCACTTCACGGGCGCCCTCAGCGAGTTCGGAAAGCTCGGGATCACTGCCGTCGGCAAGAGTCCAGCCGAGGGGGATCATTGGTTCGAGCAGACACGGCAGGTATTGGACCGCGAAACGAAAAGTCGGCGTTGTACATCGAAGAGCTAAAACCAGGCGTGTTGCGGGTGTCTGCCTCGGCGGATTGGCCGAAGCCCTACGTCGGCGTCTGCGGGTCGATGCATGGGAACGAGCCCTGCGGCGCGGCTGCGATGCAACGGATTGCCAGCTCCTTCAAGGAGGGAGCGCTCGAGCCGGCGAAAGGCACCGTATTCTTGATTCACGCGAACCCTGAAGCGAGCTCGCAGGGGCGTCGCCACAGCCGCGGAGGCGACGACCTCAACCGCCTCTGGGACTTCGAGTTCACGGAGACGCTGCGCCGGGAGGCCTGGGGATACGAGCACCATCGCGTTCTCGAGCTCAAGGAAGTCCTCGGAGAGCTGGACCTGTTCCTGGACCTACATTCAGCGCGAACTCCGACCCCGCCGTTCGGCATCAGCAACGGTGAAGCATCGATCGATGACATCGCCAAAGAGGTCGGCATCTCATTCTTGGTGCAGTCATGGTACGGCCTCGCCGACAAGGTAATCACCGGTTTCCTCAAGCTCGCGGGAGTGCCTGCCCTGTCCGTCGAGTGCGGTTCGCACGACGACCCCGAGATTGCCGACACCGCACACCGCATCGCGATGAACTTCTTACGAGTGACAGGCGTCATCGACGACGGCAACGAAACCAACGGCACCGAAGTGCGCACCGTTCACGTCGTCGAAACGATCACCAAGCCAAGCGACGAGTTCGGCTTCGGCGCGCCGTGGACAGGCTTCCAAGAGCTCGAGCCCGGCACTCTAGTCGGCCGTGACCGGGTTACCGAAATCCGGGTGAGCCGCCCGTGCTACGCGGTGTTGCCGAACGAAGACGTCGAAATCGGCGAAGACGTGATCTACCTGGCGGTGGACACCTAGGGCGCGCGCTGGCACCGCTAGCGCTCCGGGATTGATCGCCAGGTTTCCTCGACTCCTTTTGCGATCAGCCACCGTTGGAGCACCTCTTCCCGAATGAGCTCTCGGGAGACTCGGCGCATCGCCTCAATGTCGCGAAGGTGTTTTTCTGAACCGCCTTCACGATAGAACTCCAACTTGCGGACGATGACGTACTCGAGCGGAGCTACATGGACGGGCTCGCCGTCCACCTCGACCAACCGACGCTCCGAAAGCGCCCATTGATGGAACGGATCACGGTTGGCGAG
>JAFDFW010000403.1 GCA_019309605.1 Deltaproteobacteria bacterium
GATTCTCGGCCTGCCGGATTTTCGGAGTGTGCTTGGGGGGCGGGCGGCTCGGGAGCTTGCCGAGCATGAGAAGTGGGCTGCGGTGGCGATGCTGTTGCGGGAGGGGGCTTCGGGGCCGGAGGTTTTTTTCATACGGCGGGCGGAGCATCCCCGGGATCCGTGGTCCGGGCACATGGCGTTTCCAGGGGGGCGGCAGGATGCAGGCGACGCAACGCTTTTGCATACGGCGATGCGGGAGACTCACGAGGAGGTCGGCTTCGACTTGTCGCGTGAGGCCGAACACATCGGGCAGCTCGATGACCTTCAGGCGATCGCCCGCGGCAAGTCACAGGAGACGGTCATCCGTCCTTTCGTTTTCGAGGTCCATAGCGAATCACCGATTCGAGTCGACGAGACCGAGGTCGCCGAGGCACTGTGGACGCCGCTCCTGCCCCTCTACCGCGGCGAGGTCGACACGGTTCGCCCCTATCAGTGGCACGGCACGAAGATCGACTTCCCTGCGTACGACGTTGGCGGCCGCGCCGTCTGGGGACTCACCTATCAAATGCTGCGCTCTTTCTTCCGTATTCTGGGGTAGCCGCCGGCCGCCTCCGTGCTAGGTTTTGCGCTAGCCATGCCTGAAGCTGATCCCAACCGTCTCGTCCATTGTATCAAGCTCGGCCGAGAGCTCCCCGGCCTAGCCAAACCCCCCTTCCTGGGACCTGTGGCTCCAGGAGAGCGTTCGCTATATCAACACGTACCGGGTCGACCTCTCCTCTCGTGAGGGCGCCGAGTTCATGTTTAAGCAATTGCGGATTTGGATGGGCCTCGAGGAGGGTGATCTAGCAGCGACCGCCTGGTCGCCCCCGCCCGAGTAGGCGAGTGCCGCAATTGCTCGGCCGGTTTCCGCTACTGGAAGTTCTGGACCGACCACACGCTTCCGCCGGCGGTTTCGTAGAATCCGCACGCGACCATCGTGTACGACGGGTTGGTCATGTTGATGTAGTGGCCGTGCGCCGAGTACGGCTCGCCCGGGCCTTCGTCCCACATGAGTTGCAAGCAGCCGTCGATCACTTGCTCGGTCGAGCCCCAGCCGGGGCACTCGTTCTGGGCCCAGCCACGTGGTGAACAGACGTCGCTGCTGAAACCTGCGTGGGGGCTTCGTGTGCTGTCGTATTCGGAGTGTTGGTTCGCGCAGCCCTCCGCTTCGTTCCAGCGTTGAAGCGCTGGTAGGCACTGACACTCCCAACGAAGCTGGTTGATGCGCGTTACGCAGTCGGCATAGGGGTCACCGCTGCCTTCGAGCGGTTCCGGCTGGCAATTGGCCACCGGCACATTGAGCGGCCCGTTGCTGCAGTCGGTGATGAATCGAGGGTCGCCTGGTGTTCCCCCGGCGCCGCCGCCCGTTCCTCCAGCGCCCGGAGCCTCGAAGAAGTCGCCGCATCCCGCGGCCAGTAAGCAAAGTATCAATAGTGTGGTCTTCGCACCGTGCACAGCGCCCCCCTAATCAGAAGTTCGGAATGCCTTCAACCTAGCAATTCAGGCGGCGCTACCCAAACGGGTGAGACACTTGCTTACATCGAGTTGCGCATCGCGACTACGGGAGAAAGCGCGCGCGGACCTCTGCCGGCGGGAGTGGGCAATGGTCATATTTCCCGAAGACGCGGTACCGGATGCGAGCGACGATGCCGTAAAAGAAGTCGGTGAACCACGCTGGCAGGAATCGAAACCACGAAAGCGCCTTCGCTGGATATCGCATCTCTTGCATCGCGCGGGCCACCGCCCGCGATCGCAGGAACACCTCGCCGCGTCTGACGTAGACCACGGTCTCGATCTCGGTTGGGAACTCCGGATGGAGCTTCCGGGCGATCGCGGCGGTCTCCCCCTGCAACGCCGCAAAGTGAAACACGCGGTCTTTGTCTACGCGAAGCATGTACTTCACGATGCCGTTACACATCGCGCAGACGCCATCGTAGAACAGTACGTGCGGCGGGAGATCGGTCATCGAGGCTCTAATAGCAGAAGCCCAGCCTTTGGCGGGCCGGCGACCTGCAGGCGCTCCGGCAGGATGCGATTCACCATGTGGTAGAAGATCGAGGTAATCGCGCCCGAGGTGGTGATGATCACGTTGCCGTTGGGGAGCGGAGTGACGAAACCCTCGCTCGTTTCGGGGAGCACGAGCGGCTCATCGACCGGCTCGCCGGTCGCCAAGTCGAACGTGATGAACAGCGACTCCTGCGGAATCGGAACGCGGGTGCGATCGCTCTTCGAGAGGAATTTTGGCAGGTGATAGCCGCATACGAGGGCCATCCAACCACGTCGCATGCCCACCGTGAGCAGGCTGTTGACGAATGCGACTGGCTCGGAGAGCACGTAGTTCCAAACGCCCCCCGGTTCGGGCAGCCGCTCCTTGCAGAGCGCGTTATACGACTTCTCCCAGCGGATCTGGCCCTCTTTGGTATAGGCCGTGATCCGATCCTGGAACGGCGTGTAGATCGTTTCGTCCGGGCCGACGCTTGGTGATGCCGAGCCCCCGCCGCCCTCCTTGCTTTGCCAAAGCCGCCTGCCGGTGTGTGCGTCGATCGAGATCATCCGCCCGAATTCGTCGACGGCGTATACCGAGCTTCCGTCGTGTGAGATCGCAGGGCTGGTGCCGCTACCTCCGCCCATTGGGGCTTGGAATGCGATGGTGAGTGCGTCGTCGGTGATGTCGATCCCGTAAAGCACCCCGGTGCCGGGGGTGGAGCCGGCCGCCGTGACGTAGAGCCGGCCGGTTTCCGGATGGATGGCAGGCGTGTTTGCGACTTCGATGTCCCAGCCCTGGATCAAGTTGAAGATGAAGGGGATCAGATCGGGGTCCATCAGATCCTTCCACAATGACTCGGGCGGCTCGTCTTGCGGTGCGGGGCCGGCGCCACCCGGCAGATCGAGCGGCGGCATCGCGAGCTCGCCGTTGTGCGACCAGAAGAACAACACCTTGCCATTGGTCGTTGCACCGCCGACGTAGCCCTGGCGGCTCAGTACCACCGTCATGAAGCCCCAATCGACATCGTACTGCTTCAGATCGACGACCCACTTGACGTCGCCGTTGGGCTTGAACGCCCAGAGCTGGTCGCGGTCCCCGACGTACAAGTCGCCTTCGGCGTCGATCGTCGGCGCGTTCATGATCGCAAACGAGTCGAGGTCGTCGAGTGACTCTTGCGGCTTGGCAGACCAGAGCACCTCACCGTCGGGCGAGATCGCATAGAGGTGGCTATTCCCTGGGGGCGCGCCCGTCACCGCATAGGAGGTGCCGTCGAGTCCGATGGTTGGCGGCCAGAAGAGCGGCTGCCCGTGAAGGAAGTGCTTCTTCAGCGCGAACGAGGTTCCGAGCTCGATCGGGACGAAGTCGGTGTTCGAGCCATCGCGATGCCCCGCAGGCCAGATGCTGTCGAAGTACTGCGGGCTGAGGTTCGAATCGGTCTTGCTTTGACGAAACGCCGGCGGCCCGTCGGCCAGGACCGGCGGCGGCAGCGGTGCTTCGGCCTTCTTCTTGCTGCCCCGTTGGCTCACGAACCAGACCGAAAGGACCGCCAGCGCAAGCGGCACCGCCCATCGAACCCAAGGTCTCTTTTGCGTGCCCATGGGCGCGTGCTAGCACGTCCGCGCCCTCCCAAGTCAAGCGCGAACCTTCATACTCGCTCATGTCGCTCCCACCTCCACACCGTCCTTTCGGAATCAAAGCCCTCAACGGCGTGGGTGCAGGGCTCCACCGCCTCGGCTGGACCCTGCCTTCCCTGAAAGAGCAGGATCTGCTGGACGCAGCCATTCGGCGCGCCGGATCCAACGATTTCGGCGGCGAAGGCTTTCGCGAAGGGTTGGCCGTCCTTCTCGATTCGGTCGAACGGGAGGGGGACCTCAGCACGCTCGGCCGGCTGAGCTTCCGCGAGACGATGCTTCGCTATCTGGGGAATCGTCTTCGCCTGACGGAGTACCGTAATCAGCATCCGGAGCTCGAGGACGAGCGGATCGAGCG
>JAFDFW010000404.1 GCA_019309605.1 Deltaproteobacteria bacterium
GTCGTTGGACACAGGACCCCGACCTGCCTCCCGCTCATCGCGACTCGAAACGCTGCGCGAAGGGCGACTTCTGTCTTTCCGAAGCCGACGTCTCCACACACCAGACGGTCGGTCGGCTGCGGTTCTTCGAGGTCTGCCATGACCTCGTCGATCGCTTTGCCCTGATCGCGAGTTTCCTCGAATGGGAATGTCGCCTCGAACTCCGCGTACGCCGCTCCTGCGGGTTCGATCGGATCGCGACGCGCTGCCGACCGCTCCGCGTAGAGCTTGAGGAGCTCTTCGGCCATCTGCTGAACGGCCTTTCGGACGCGACCCTTCTTGGTTGCAAACGTCGTCCCCCCGAGTCGGTCGAGTTTAGGCTGATGCCCTTCGCCGCCCTTGAACTTCTGAATGACCCCGAGGCGTGTCACCGGGAGGAACAGCTTGTCGCCGCCCGCGTACTCGACGACCATGACCTCGACGGTTTGAGCCGTTCTACCGTGAAGCCGGTCGAGCGCCGTGAGGCTCAGCGCCTTGTGCCTGAGACCGAGGTACTTCCCCACCCCGTGGTCGGCGTGAACGACGAAATCGTCGGGGCTCAGCTCGCGAAGGTCCTCGAGGAAGCGCTGCTGCTGCCGGCGCGTCTGGCGCTTGGCGCGACGCTGCCGCACGCGTGCTCCGAAGATCTCCTCTTCGGTGACGTAGGCAACGCCTTCGCTCCACAACACGAATCCGTCCCGGAGTTCGCCCAAGCTCACATCTTCCAACACGCGGGCCGGTACCCCGTAGCTTCGCAGCAGGTCGATCAGTCGGTCGGCTTGGTGTTGGGTCCTGCTGACCAAGGAGACTCGCACCCCTTGCTCGGTCCATTCTTGGAGTTGATCAGCGAGCGGCTGCAGTCCTCGGTCTCCGTGTGCCTTGTGGGCACGAAGCTCGGAGATGAGCGCCTGCTGGTCGGACGCGTCGATGCGGCGGATTTCTTCTCCAGGTGGCGCAAACGCGGCAACGATCGGGCCCTCCTCTTCGCTAGCGGCGCCGTGAACGGCGAGACGATGCGCCACGACGGGCGCATACGATTGCAGGCGCTCGGAGAGATCGTCTTCGTTCATGTAGTACGCCGACAACTCGAAAGTCGGCCGGTCCCGGCGCGCGGCGTGTTCGTCGGTCGCGTGGCGCTGCTCGTCACGGACCGATTCGGCGATGGTCACCGGGTCTGCCAAGACCAGGCGCGCATCTTGCGGGACGTAGTCGAAGAGCGTGTCGAGGCTCTCGAAGTAGGCGGGCAGCAGCGCATTCGAGATCAACGCACCCGAGCCACGGTCGAGTTCCGAGATGAGCTCCCTTGCCTGCATCGTCGGCATGTTCATCTCGTCGCAGAGCTCGCGCACGACAGTCTTCGCCCGGGCGATGGCGCTTTGGGTGTCGGGGACCTCTCGTGCGGATGCGAGTTGAACCGCGTCGGTTTCGTCCCCGCTTTTCTGATCGTCCGGATTGAATCGGCGTATCCGCGCGACCAGGTCGTCGTCGAGATCGATTCGACAGGGCAGTGCCGCATCCGGCCCAAAGACGTCGATCAGCGCCCCACGCGCAGAAAACGTTCCGCGATCTTCGACTAGTGGCACGCGGAGATAACCGAGTTCCAACAGCCGTTGCACCAACTGGTCGCGCTCGATTCGCTCCGCGATCTCGATCGACAGCAGCCCCGACTGAACGTGCTTCATCGGGGGAACCCGGCGTAGGAACGCGGAGGCTGGCACGATGAGCACCCGCCAGGGCTGTTGTTCCGCGAGTTGCGCCAGCACCGCCATGCGTTGCATCTCGGCCCGCCGGTCAGGCACCACGTCCAGCAGCGGGCTCGTGTCGGCAGCCGTGAAGAGCAGGACCTCGCCGTTCTTGTCTCCGAGGAGAAAGCGAAGGTTCGACTCGTGACGATAGGCCTCATCGAGGTTTGCCGTGACGACGACGAAGCGCTGATCGGGATGAGCCGCAGCAGCTTCCGCGATGGCCCAATCGAGCGCGCCCATCGGCAGGGAGCCCACGTCGATGCGTCCGTCCGAGCCGAGCGATTCGACTAGGTCACGAATCGATGCGTTCGCGTTCTCGAGCGCCGCCTCAAGCGACATCGGCGTGTTTGCGCGACACTTGTCGGATGCGCTGGGCCAGCCATGGAGGCGTCACTACCGTGGTGGCCATCACCATGAGGACGATGGCGGCGTACACGCCACCGGCGATGAGCGGCTTGCCCTCGAACTGAATCCCGGCGCCGACGTTGGCGAAGATCAGGCCAACCTCGCCGCGCGGGACCATCCCGATACCGACTGTGAGCTTGTCCACGGTTCCGCCTCGGACGCCCAGGCCCGCGACGAGCTTGCCCAGCACCGCTACGACCGTCATTGCGAGGGCGAGGAGCAGGGGCTCCGTCCCGATTCCACCGAGTTGAACCATCATGCCGGTGCGAACGAAGAAGATCGGCGCCATGACGGCCACGATCGGGCCGATGATTTCCGTGAGGTCGTGCGCCGACTTGTGGCCGAATGGCCTGACGTGAACCTCGTCCAAGATGATGCCTGCGGCAAATGCGCCGACGATCGGTGCGAGACCCGCTGCGCCCGAGATGCCCGCGAGAAGCAGGCACAGGCCGATGGCCACCGCTGCGAGGACGTCCGGCGTGCGGAGCTTGGAAGCCAAGCGAAAGACGCCCGGCATGACGTATGCGCCGAGGAGAAGTGCCCCCACGAGGAAGCCTGCAGCAAGGCCGATGATGATGCTGAGGTCCATGGGGCCCGGAACGGCGCCGAACTCCGCGATGCTGGCGACTACGGCAAGGACGATCAGGCCCAGCACATCGTCGATGACCGCGGCGCCCAGGATGACCCGGGTCTCCGGGCGGCCCATCGCGTCGAGGTCTTTCAAGACGCGCGCGGTGATGCCCACGCTCGTCGCGCACAGCGTTGCGCCGACGAAAAGGTGAAGCGAAAAGGGCGCCTCGGGGATCAGCCAGAGGCTGACTCCGTATCCAAGCAGCATGGGCACCACCACGCCGATGATCGCGACGAGGCCGGAGGTAGGCGCGACCGCGCGCATCTCGGTGAGCGTCGATTCGAGTCCCACCTCGAAGAGTAGAAGCACTACACCAAGCTCCGCCAGGAACTCCACGGGCACGAGCTCGGCCGCGCCGACGAAGGCGTGAACGCCGACCAGATACAGATTGCCGAGGACGATGCCCGCGCACAGCTCACCAAGCACCGCCGGCTGATTCAGGCGCACGGCGATCTCGCCGCCGAGCTTCGCGGCGAGGAGCATTCCTGCGAGGATCAGCCAGACGTCGTAGCTCAGCCCGTGCCCATCACCGCTTGCAAGAGCGGTGGCGGGAATCGCCGCGAACAAAGCCAGCAGCAAAGGAAAGCGTGCCGGTCGGCGGCGCATCGCGCGGGACCATAGATACGCAGGCACCATAGGGCAAGCCCGCGGCGATGGTCCGGGCGAAGGACGGAGCCTATTTTCCAAGGGATACGACATCTTTCGTCGCAATTTCCCACAATTCGTTGAGAATATACTGCCCGCTTGACCATTCTTTAGCGCAAGGGTTATCTGGATGAAGTAATGGTGGAGTCCGATCCCAAGGATGATGAGGATCTGGCGGAGGATCCGACTGAGGTTGAGGATCCGACGTCGAACTTCGCATCGGACGCTGGGCCGCGCGTCAGCCGGATGCGTGTCGGAGGCGAGGACATTCTCGTGCTGAGTGTTCCACTCCCGCAGTTGCGGTACCCCGAAGACACTACATCGGCGGAGTACGAAATCATCGACGCCGTGCTGCAGGGTCTCACGGTCAAGGAAATCGCCGAGCAACGCGGTGCCTCCTTGCGAACCGTGACGACGCAG
>JAFDFW010000405.1 GCA_019309605.1 Deltaproteobacteria bacterium
TATTCGACGCAAAAATCACGTCGTTTCGGCCCGCTTCCTCCACGTCGCGGAGCATTTGGCCCTTGAGCGCGAGGTCCTCGAACACTGCCTCGATGACGATGTCGGCGTCCTGAAACCCTGTGTACGTCGTCGTTCCCGTGGTCTGCAGCATCAGTGCGTTGGCCTGCTGCTCGGAGAGCCGCTTCCGCTTCACGCGGCTGTCGATGATGCCCCGGATGTAGCGGAGGCCCGCCATCACGCCGTCGGAGTCCCGATCCTTGAGGCGGACGGGGATCTTGGCGACTGAAGTCGTGACGTAGGCGATGCCTGCGCCCATGAGACCGGCGCCGAGCATGCCTACCTTCTTGATCTCGCGCGGTTTCACGTTCGGGTCATCGACGCCGGAATCTTTCTTCAAGGCGGTCGTCGCGAAGAACATGCTCATCAGGTTTGCGGCTTCAGGCGTGGTGAGCAGCCGGCCGAAGCCGCGCGCCTCTGCCGCTTCGAAGCCGTCCTCTAGACCGGTCTTCACGATGTCGATGATGAGGTCCTGGGCTGGGTAGTTGCCGCGGGTCTGCTTGTGCAGCTGCTTGCGCGCCTGGTCGAAGAGGATCTTCCGGCCGACGGGGTTCTTCGCGAGTGCGAACTCCGTGACGGCCTCTTTGTCGCGCAGATGCTCGATGAAGCTGTCGCGCTTGGGCGTGTAACCGACCCGCGCAAGCGCCAGCTCTGCTGCGGTTTCGATGAGAATCGAGGGAGGAACCGCATCGTCGACGAGGCCGAGTTTGCGCGCCTTCTTGGCGTCGAGCTGTTTGCCGGTCAGCATCATATCGAGGGCAGGCTGGACGCCGATGAGTCGGGGAAGCCGCTGCGTGCCGCCCGCTCCGGGCAGCAAGCCGAGCTGAGCTTCGGGAAGGCCGAGCTTGGTCTTCTTGCTGTCGCTCGCCACGCGTGCGTGACAGGCGAGGGCGACCTCGAGGCCGCCGCCGAGCGCCACACCGTGGATGGCCGCGACCACGGGCTTCTTGCAGCTCTCGATGCGGTCCATCGCCTTGTGGCCTTCGCGGGAGATGCGCTCGCCTTCCTCGGCGGTGGTCACGGTTTCCAGCATCGTGATGTCGGCGCCGGCGATGAAGCTGTCCTTCTTGCCTGAGGTGAAGACGACCGCCTTGATCTCGGGGTCGTTCTCGACCGAGGTGAACACTTCCATGAAGGTATCGACAAAATCGCCCTTCAGCGTGTTCATTGGCTCGCCCGGGATGTCCATGCGAACGATGGCTACGCCGTCGTCGCGCTTCTCGATGGTGAGTCCTTCGTTCGCCATCACTCTGCCTCCAACACCATGGCTGCGCCCAAGCCGCCGGCCGCGCAGGCCGTGCAAAGGGCTAAGTTACCTCCCCGCCGCTTCAGCTCGCGGAGGGTCTGCGTGATCTGTCGGGCTCCCGTAGCGGCGAACGGGTGCCCGATCGAAATCGAGCCGCCGGTGACGTTGAACTTGTCCCAATCGATGTCGCCGATCTTCTCGGAGCGACCGAGGTGCTTCTGCGCCCATTCCGTCGACTCGAACGCTTGCGTATTCGAAAGAATCTGCGCGGCAAAGGCTTCGTGCATGTCGATGAGGTCGAGGTCCGAGAGCTTCACTCCAGCTCGGTCGAGCGCTATCGGCGAGGCGTACGAAGGGCCCATCAGCAACTGCCCTGCCGGGTCGAGCCCGGCGAACGCGTAGCTGCGGATGAAGCCGAGCACATCGAAGCCGAGCGCCTTGGCCTTGTCTTCGCGCATGAGGAGCAAGGCGCTGGCACCGTCCGTGAGCGGTGAGCTGTTCGCCGCGGTCACCGTCCCGTGCTTGCGGTCGAAGGCGGGCTTGAGCTTCGCGTACTTCTCGATCGCGGTGTCTTTACGGATGAGGTTGTCTTCGCGGATCGCCTCTTTGAAGCGATTGGGGACGAAGACCTCCATCACTTCGTCATCGAGCTTGCCTTCCGCCCATGCCTTGGCCGCGAGTGAGTGGCTTCGGTGCGCGAACTCGTCTTGGGCCTCGCGGCTGATGTGGTTCTCCTTTGCCATCTTCTCGGCGCTGTCACCCATGGAAAGGCCGGTCGAGAACTCCTTGATGGCCGGGGGCACGGGCGCGAGATCCCGCGGACGAATACCTGCGAAGGCCTGCACGCGCTCACCGATGCTTCGCGCCTTCGTCGCCGCCATGAGGGCTTCGGCGAGACGCTTCGAAACCGTGATCGGCACGTTGCTCGCGCTGTCGGCACCTCCGGCGACACCCGTGTCGATGGCGCCGGCCATGATCGCCTCGGCAACGTTCACCGTGGATTGGTAACTCGTCGCGCAAGCGCGGGAGACGCTGTAGGCCTCGATGCTTTTCGGCATTCCGGTTGCCAACACGATCTCGCGGGCGATGTTCGGCGCTTCGACCGAGGGGACGACCTGTCCGTAGACCACTTGTTGGATTTCTTTCGGGTCGAGGTCGACGCGCTGCAGCAGCTCGGAGACCACGATGTTGGCAAGGTCGAGAGCGCTGACCTCTCGATATGCTGACCATTGTTTCGCGAAAGGCGTGCGCAGTCCCGTTACGATCGCCACGCGCTGTCCGTTGGATTCCATGCGCCGAACTCCTGAAAATGAACGGTGATTCAGTGGAAGGAGAGAGCCTGAAACCGGGCCCTGATGATGTCAAGCGAGCACACTGTCGTTGACCGACACGCATGTGCCCCTAGACTCTCCGCGTGCGCCGCCTGCCCCTGATGCAAAGTCGGTCAGCCGTCTATGAAGACTGGCCCCCGCGACCTGATGATTTCGATACGATCTCGCAGCTGCGCGACGCGCGCGGGCGAAGCTACACGTACCTGCGCCTCAGCGTGACCGACCGCTGCGATCTTGCATGCGTGTACTGCATGCCGCCGAGCGGCGAGGACGAGCACGCGATCCGGCGCGACCTGCTGTCCTTCGAAGAAGCAGCGCGTGTGGTGTCTGTGTTTGCGTCCGCGGGGATTCGCCGAGTGCGGTTTACGGGTGGCGAGCCCCTGGTGCGCAAGGACATCGTGCGCCTGGTCGAGCTCGTGCATCGGCGCACCGAGGTCGAGCAATTGGTCATGACGACTAACGCAACCCGGCTTTCCGAGCTTGCGCGGCCGTTGCGGAACGCAGGGCTCCACGGTGTAAACATCTCACTCGACACACTCGACGCGGCCCGGTTTTCCGAGATCACGCGCGGCGGCGATCTAGGCCGCGTCTTGGCCGGGATTCATGCCGCCCTCGACGTCGGGCTGGAGGTGAAGCTCAATACCGTTCCGCTTCGCGGCCGCAACGACGACGAGCTCAGTCGTATCGTCGATTTCGCCTGGTCACTGGGTGCGAGCCCCCGCTTCATCGAGCTGATGCCGCTAGGCGAGGGCGCGAAGCTTCCGAAGAGCATGCGCATGAATGCCGACGATGTGCTGGAGGTTCTGGGAGACCGCGTGTCCTCCGAGGCGCGCACCGGCGTCGAAGGGCAGGGGCCTGCGCAGTACATGGCGGCCAGCAACGGATCCGGTCACCGAGTGGGTTTCATTACTCCGATCAGCAACGAGTTCTGCGATACCTGCAATCGGGTCCGCGTCACAGCCCGGGGCGACATCCGCGCGTGCCTCGCCTCGCGCCGGGCGATCAGCCTCCGCAACATCATTCGAGCGGGTGGCAGCGACCTCGACCTCGCCTGGGCGATGGTATGGTCGCTATCCGGCAAGGACCGCGGGCACAGTTTTCTGGAATCCGCAGAGGACGAGCACGAGAGCGTCGGGATGAGTCTCATCGGCGGATAGGCT
>JAFDFW010000406.1 GCA_019309605.1 Deltaproteobacteria bacterium
CGGCCTTCGGCGGAGTTGACGACGATCAACGGCCCGTCGGTGTCTACCCAAACCGCGCTGGCCTGCGGGCTGCCGTCGGCCATGAGCGTGGACAAATGCGCAAACGCGGGCTTGTCGAAGATGTCGGCGTGGGACTCGGGTATTTGCTTCATGACGTTTCTCCTGCGGGTTATCCTTCGCTCTAGGGCCCGCCGCGCAAGTGTCCAGCTAGCAGCTCTTCGGTCACAACCCAGAGCGCGCTTCGCCGGTGGCCCGTCCGATCCCAGACGAGCCACCCGTGATGAGAACGGTCTTGTCTCTAATGTCCCACACGAGGGCGGAAGCTTGACACGCGGGGCGCGTCGGAATCAGTCGAGCGACACGATGATGGTCGATGTTTCGGATCCGCTGCCTTCGAAGGTACCCGAATCGGTGACGACGACGACGTCGACGCGGCGTTCCGGGCGCTCGCGGTCGCCTTCTTCCGATGCGATGCGGACTTCGACCGTATTGTCGATCTGTTGAGCGGAGTAGGTCGTCAATCGGTAGTCACCTGTTTGGTAGCCGTATCCTTCACCGGCGTCTTCGTAGAGCCCGCCCTCCGCGCGGCCTTGCGCGTTCAACGAGACCACGAGCGTGAGCGGCTCGAGCAGCGGCTCCGTCGTGCTTTGAACGACTCGGCCCAGGGGCACGATGGCCCCGCCTCGGATTTTGAGCACTGGAAGCTCGGGTGTTTGCGACGGGTCTTCACCCACCAGCGTGAACTCGCGCCAGATGCCCGACGGTGTTTCGAAGGCATGAGGGTCGCCCTCCGTCAGGACTGGCTCGACCAACACGTCGGCGCCGATCAGGAAGGCGTGGTCCTCCGCGCGCAGCGATGGATCCGCAGGGTCGGCGAAGAAGACGGGACGCCAGACCGGCAAGCCGTTGAGAGAGGACTCGCGAAACAAGGTGTAGATGTACGGCAGCATCCGGTAACGCCGTTCGATTGCTGCGCGGGCGATCGCCTCGACCTGCGGCCCGAATGACCATGGCTCCTGAGGTGGTGAGAGTTGCACCGTGTGTGTTCTGCTGAAGGGAAAGAAGGCGCCAACGCCGATCCAGTGCGCGTAGAGCGAGTCAGTCGGTGCTCGAAAGAAGCCGCCGATGTCAGGGCCCGCAAAAGGCTGTCCGGACAGGCCCATGTTGAGCGTCATTGTCACCGACCAGTAGAGATGGTCCCAAGTCGCCGAGTTGTCTCCCGTCCACATGGCGGCGTAGCGGTGTCCGCCCGTGTAGTTCGACCGCGAAAGCAAGAACGGCCGACGCTCGGGGCGCGCCGACTTCATCCCCTCATGGGTCGCCTGCGACATCAACATGCCATACGCGTTGTGGTAGCGCGCATGCGTGCCCGGGGGCAGGTCGCCGCCACCGCGATGCAAGAGGTCTTCGGGGAACGGGACGCCGGGCGGCGTCACGATCGAAGGCTCGTTCAGGTCGATCCAAAGGCCGTCGATCCCGTTGTCGAGGAAGTCGGGGATGTAGGCTTGCCACCAATTTCGGGTGTCCGGGCTGGTGTAGTCGGGCCAGACCGAATCGCCTGGCCAACTCCCTGCGACGAAGAGCTCACCATCGGGCTTGCGAATGAAATGGTCCCCTTCGAGCCCTTGGTCATAGACGGGGTAGCCTGGCTCGAATTTCACGCCAGGGTCGAGGATCCAGACCGACTTGAATCCCTTGCCATGCAGGTAGTCGTTCAAGGCAGCAGGCTCCGGGAACGTCTCCTGGTCGAAGGTGAAGATGCGAAACCTGTCCATGTAGTTGATATCGAGCCAGATTACGTCGCAGGGAATCGACCGCGCGCGAAACTCATCGGCGATCTCGCGAACCCGCGTGTCCGGAGTGTAGGACCAGCGGGCTTGCTGGTAGCCGAGCGCCCAAAGGGGTGGAAGCTCGAGGGTTCCGCTGAGGTCGGCCAATTTGCTGAGCACGTCTTGTGGCGACGGTCCTTCGATGACGATCACGGGGAAGGGCGCTCGCGCGGAGAATTCGATACCGTTAGCCAGATCGATCCGGGCTCGGTAAGTGGTGTCGGCGAGCACGCCAAACGACGAGCCGTCCGCACGCACTCCCAGAACCCAGGGGTGCGCCTGATAGAGGTTGGGCGTCTGGTCGTCGTACTCGAAAGGAGAGACGCCTGGTGGAGGTGGTTGTCGAAACGGCTGCTCGCCCCAGGCTTCGGTCACGGCACCGTTCCGCAGAAGCGGCCCTGCAATCTCGCCGGTTCCATAAAGGCTGGTGCCTTCCTCGATTGCGATCGTCGCTCGGCGCGTTTCGCCATCCGTGGTGAACGTTGGCTGCGTTTGCCAGTCTGCAGGGATTCCGCCCTCGATGAGCCGCGGCTCCATCAGTGCCATCGATGCCGGGATCGATTCACAGGCGACATCGTCTGGGCTGAACCGCGCGATCCCGTCGCCGATCAGGCCTTGGGCTTGCGGACATTGGCTGGATTGCTCGGTGCATGCAGACGCGGCCAGTACGAGCAGGGTGTACGTTGCGAGGCAGCGTGAAGTCGGACTCATGCGCGGAGCATGCCCGAAACCTTTCGCCCGACGCCAGCGCAAAGACTGCCCTTGCGGATGCGGGCCACCGTCGCGTTCATCAGATGGCGAACCGCGTATGCGTACAGGATGCGACGCAAGCCGGAGAGGTTGGCGCCGTGCTTCGCGTAGAACGCGTCGGGCGACTCGAACACTCCGTAGTCGTGATTGATGCCGGTTTTCTGAATGTAGGTGTCGGTTCCCTTCCATTCGACCGGCGGGCTCTGGATGTCCGAGGTCCCAATTCCATAGGCGCAAAACTCGCCTTCCGCGTCGGGGAAAAGGCATCGCACGCCATCGAGATAACCTGCATCGAGGATGAAGCCCTCGAGGTTCACCCACCTGCCGTCGTAGAAGACCTCGACCCAGCTGTGAATGATGCTCCTCGGCGCAAGAAGGTAGGGGATGCCGGTCACCGCCCCGCGTTGAAGCTTCTTGTCGATCGTGAAGCCGTGAAACCGGCACGGGATTCCGACGTTCCGGAGGAGCGCCATCAACAGCGTCCCCTTGGTGTTGCACTGGCCGTATCCGTCCGTGAGCACGGTAGAGGCGGGCAAGTCATCCGACGCGTTGTAGCCGAATCTGATTTCGTTGCGCACGAAGTCGTAAATCGCGCCGATCGCGTCGAAAGGCTCAAACTCCTTCCAGCCGCGGTCGTGTACCAGCTCTACCAGCGTAGGATGCGTGGCGTTCAAGAGCGGGGTTTCTTCGAGGTACTTGTGCATCGCGGCCTCCTGACCTAAATATGAGGTATTCCTCATATTGCGCACCTCGCGTTCAGGTTGCCCCCGATGCCCCCTCGACCCCAACTCAAACCCCGAAAAAGGCCCAGTCAGGCGCGCTCGAAAGCCACCGTCGAGGCCATC
>JAFDFW010000407.1 GCA_019309605.1 Deltaproteobacteria bacterium
GCTGGCATGTAAGCGATGCCGGCGACGGGCACGCCGTCCGCTTCGATCCCGACGAGGACCGACCAGGTGGGGAGCCCGCGAACGAAGGCGCGCGTTCCGTCGATGGGATCCACGATGAAGCGGAGCTCGGGGTTGTCACCGTGCCGGCCGGTCTCCTCGCCGAAGAACTCAGCATGTGGATACTCCGACAGCACGTATTGACGGATAGCCTGCTCCGCTTCGCGGTCGGCTACGGTGACCGGGCTGCGGTCGGGCTTCTTCTCGGGGATGACACCTTTGCGAAAGTGTTGCATCGCGGCGTCGCCGGTGCGGACGACCACCTCCTCGAGTGCGCGCATCGCGCGAAGCCCGCCAATACGATCGATGTCGAACTCGCTTCCCATGGGCGGAGCATGACCTGTCTCATCGGCTCCGTGAAGTGGTGATGTTGCGCGCGCGTTGCGCCGTTTTTCAATTGACGGGTGCGGCTTCTGTCTCCAGGATGGCCTCATGGCGCAGGGGGGCTCGATCGTGCCATTCGCTGGCTGGCGTAGGACGCGCTTCCTGGGGGAGTCCCCCTTGCGGCAAGTGCTCCGATCCGTCGGCGACCGTGTCGTCCGAATCGCCGAAGATGTGGTCGGGCAAGACCTCGACGCGCGCATCGCCGGCATCAAGACCCATCTCAATGAGGTAGGCCACGATCCGTTCGGCTTCGACCCCGAGACGAGCCGCTATGCGCTCGCCATGGCCGCCCTCCTGCACCGCCGCTACTTCCGAACCCAGGTCTTCGGCATCAACCGAGTTCCGGAGGGCAGGGTCCTCATCGTGGCGAATCATTCGGGGCAGCTGCCCCTCGACGCGGTGATGATCGGCAGCGCCATGATGCTCGATGCCGATCCGCCCCGCTTCCCCCGCAGCATGGTCGAAACCTGGACCGCCGAGCTGCCTTTTATTTCGACCCTCTACCCGAGGCTCGGCCAGGTCGTCGGCTCCCCGGAAAATGCCCGGCGCCTGCTTCAGCAGGAAGAAAGCCTCATCGTCTTCCCGGAGGGCGCCCGCGGGATCAGCAAGACCTACGACCAGCGCTATCAGCTCACCGACTTCGGCCTCGGGTTCGTGCGGCTCGCGCTCGAGACGGGCACGCCCATCGTCCCTGTCGCGGTCATCGGTGGCGAAGAGCAGTACCCGTCCATCGCAGACTTCAAGCCTCTGGCACGCCTGTTGAACATGCCGGCCTTTCCAGTGATGCCGCAGATGTTCTTTGGAATGATCGCGCCCCTGCCGACCAAGTACCGTCTCTACTTTGGGGAGCCGTTCCGATTCAGCGGAGACCCCGACGACGACGATTCCGCAATCGAAGAAAAAGTCTGGCTCGTGAAGAGCACGATTCAGAGTATGGTGAACCGCGGCCTACGTGAACGTAAGGGCGTGTTCATCTGACCGACCTCAGGTAACCGATTAGCCCATGCCCAATCCTCAAACCACAGACCGTCACAAGCCGAGCGCGCGCCGAGGGCGAGAGCCCGCTCGTGAGCGTCCTTCGGCCAGGGCCCCGGTCGCGCGTGGCGTATTCGGGCATGGTGCCGAGTCACCCAAACCAGTTGAGCAGGCCCAGCGACCCGCGCCGACGACGGGAGAGTTCCCCAAGCCCGCCACCGAGGGAGCCGTCTTGGTCACCGGCGTGTGTGGGCGTCTCGGCAAGCTCCTCGCGCGCGAGCTCCACCGGACCGACAAGGTCGTTGGGGTAGATCGGCGTCCGTTTGCCGACCGACCCAAGGACATCGTCCACCACCAGGTCGACATGCGGCGCAAGAAGATGAAAGACATCTTCCGCGGCCGGAACATCCGCGCCGTCGTCCACCTCGGCGTCCTTCACGACCCACGGCGCAGCGACCGCGACCGGCACTCCTGGAACATCGTCGCCTTCCAAAAGCTGCTCGACTACATGTCGCAGTACGAAGTGCCGAAGCTCGTCGTGCTCTCGGGGGCCAACGTGTACGGCCCGCAGCCGAACAACCCGCAGTTCCTCACGGAAGACGCGCCCTTGCTCGGCGCCCAGCACTTTGGTGGCATGCGCGACTTGGTCGAACTCGACATGCTCGCCCAGAGCTTTTTCTGGAAGCACCCCGACACCGAGACGGTCGTGCTCCGCCCCTGTCACATCGTCGGCCGCGTCCACAATGCGGCCAGCAACTACTTGCGCCTCGACCGCCCCGTCATGGTGATGGGCTTCGACCCCATGATGCAGGTCGTGCATGAAAAAGACGTGGTGCGCGCGATTCAGCTCGCGCTTCGGCCAGGGGTACGCGGCATCTACAACATCCGGGGGCCGGGAGAGATGCCGCTTTCGCGCCTGATCCGTGAGGTCGGCGGGCGGCCACGTCAGGTGCCCACGCCGCTTGCGAAGGTCGCTCTCGATCAGCTTTGGAAGCTCCGGCTCAGCTCGTTCCCATCGCAGGAGCTCGACCACTTGCGCTACGTCTGCATGGTGGACGACTCGCGGGCTCGCACCGAGTTGGGGTACGAGCCCGTGCATTCGATCGACCGGGTCCTCAAGGACGTCCGGCGGCTACGCCATCAACTGAGCTAGGGGCAACTGACCTAGGGGCAACTGAGCTAGCGGCACTTGCCGTCGACGCAATCCTCCCCGTCGGGGCACTCGCTCTGGGCCCGGCAGTCGCTCTGCATTTCGCTTTCGGCGTAGCAGAGGTTATCGGGTCCGCAGAGCGGGACCTGTCCGTCATAAGAGGCGCAGATGGCATCGGGCTCGGGCACGGTGATGTCGCATGCGGTGCGGCACAGTCCCTGGACGCACAGGCTGCCGTCACAGTCCGCGTCTGTGCGGCAGAAGGGCGAGGGTGCCTCGGCGTCGGGGCTCGTTCGCGGCCTGCAGAAGCCCTCCGCGTCGCAGACCTCGATGGTGGCGTCGCAGCCCGCGTCGCAGCGGCGCAAGCAGGTCCCCTCCACGCAGTTGGTCTCGAGGTCGGGGCACTCGCTGCTGTCGATGCACTCACCGACGATCGGTTGGCACAGGCTTTCCTCGCAGGCGGTGCCGCTGGGGCAGATGGTGTCTGGACCGCAAAGGAGGCGGCAGCGATTATTGGTGCAAGTGAAGCCGGCCGAGCACTGGAAGTCGAACTGGCAGGTCTCGCCGACCGCGGTGCACAGGTTCTCGATGCAGAGCGCGTCGATGGCGCAGTCGCCATCGGCCAGGCAGGTGCCGTCGGTTTCAGGGCGGCAGCTATCCCGAAAGTCGCATTCGAATCCGGACGAGCAGTCTCGGTCCGCGCTGCACTCGGCGATGGCGGGGATGTAACAGCCGCCATCGGAACGCTCACAGTAGCTCCCAACCGGGCAATCGCCGTCGGTTACGCAGATCTCAAAATCGTAAGCGATACAACTGTTTGTCTCGAAATCGCAGAACGTGTCGAGGGAGCAGTATCAAGGGGAGAAGAGACGTCGCGCGTGAATTGGCCATATGCCTCGGACGCGCCGCGTGTGGATGTATTCAAGCATGGGCCGCTAGCCCAGAAAGGTGTCCTCTAAGGCGCGGTTTTGGCGCAAAGCCTCGTACAGCACGATGCTTACCGCGTTGCTCAGGTTGAGGCTTCGGACCGCACCAAGGGTGGGAATGGCCCAGACGTTCTGCCGATCGTGGAGCAGTTCGGCGTCGCCGGGTTCGAACGCCGCATCGAGGTACGATCGCGCGGCGCCGGCGGAAAACAAATGAATTCGCCGCTGTGGATCGGATTCTTCGAATGCTTCGAACGATTCGTGCCGGTGGATCTCGACCAGATCCCAATAGTCGAGGCCCGCGCGGCGCACCGCATGTTCGTCGATGCGGAACCCAAGCGGTCCTATTAGGTGCAGCGGCGATTGGGTGGCTCCGCAGGTCCGGGCGATTGCCCCGGTGTTCGGCGGGATCTCGGGCTCGACCAAGACCACTTGAAACGGGCTCGCCATCGGATGGGCGCGGAGCTTGAGGCCTTGGGGCATGGTCGTTCTTACGATACAGGGTAGCGGGATGGCAAAGCGGGCTTGGGTGTTGGTGATCGTGGGCGTCCTTGGGGCCCTGCTGGTATGGCGGCAGAGCCGGACTCAGACTCCGGCTCCGCTCTTACAATGGACGAACGTCGTGGCGCTGGTGTCGCCGCCGCCGGGCCTCGGCTGGGATCGGCTCGAAGCCCATCCGGCCGTGGAGGAGGCCGTCCAGGGCGTTGATCCGGATCGACTTCGCGAGGCGTTGGAAGACGCTGGGCTTCAAGGTCTGTGGGTTGCGGTTTCTCCGGAGGCCGTGGCCGGCGCAGAGCGTCCTCTGGCCCAGCGCCTGGCGTCCGGCGGCGTCGTTCGGGGTTTCCGGGGAGAGGCGCTCACGAGGCACGGGCTGCTGTACGTCGTCGACGACACGCACTGGCCTGTCGCGCTTTCGGATCGCGTGCTCGCCCGAGTGGCGCGCCGCATTCTCGAGGGGAGCGCGCCACCGCCTCTCGACGCCTTTCCCGAGGAGCTCACGCAGCCGCAGGCGGTCGAGATCCTGGTGCTTCTGAGTGAAGGGCGTGGCCCACGGCTTTGGCGCTCTGCGCGCGCGCAATCGATCGCCGAGGGGCTGGTCACCGCAGCGCTTGCAGCGCGCGAGCGTTGGGAAGAGCGGACGGAGACGATGGGGGGGCCGCTCGGTGACCGTCTTGATCAGTTCGACGTCGAGGTGGCGTTCCTGTTCGACGACGGCACTTTCGACCCGGGGGCCGTATCCCTGATCGACGCGCTGGTGAAATCACAACACGGGGTCGCGTATGAGCAGCCCGCGCGTTGGCGCTATCTTCTTCCTTGGGCCACCCGGGCTGCGGACACCCCAACCGACGCATACCGCAGGCTCTTCCGTGACAACGACTTGCCGGAAGACAGCTTCGAACGACGCGACATGCGTCTCTACCGGCTTCGCATGCAGACCGTGTCGATCGATCAGGGCTCGGCCGGTTCGAGGCGCGCTCGCGTCCCGTCTGGCTCCGAAGACTGATCCGAGTCCTGCTCGGCCTCGAAGCCATCGAGGGCTGAGTCGGGTTCGGCGGGAAGCAAGACCACGAACGTGGTGCCGGCGCCTTGGCGGCTGCGGACGTCGATGCGGCCACCGGTCTCGGACACGATGCGTTGGGAAATCGCCAAACCGAGGCCGGTGCCCTGCTGCTTCGTCGTGACGAATGGGACGAACAGGTTGGCGAGGAGGCCGGGGGCGATGCCCGGGCCGGTGTCGCGGACGGTGATCTGAACCCAGCGACGGGCGCCGCCACCGATGCGAAAGCGGTCCTGGGTCCGGGTCTCGACGTAGAGGTCGCCACCGCTCGTCATGGCTTGCACGGCGTTCTGGACGAGGTTGATCAAGACCTGCCGGAGGTGCTCGATGTCGATCCGCACCTTGGGCAAGTCCGGGTCCATGGCGACGTGGAGATCGACTTCGGATGCATCGCATTCGGGGCGGAGGAGCTGAAGCGTCAACTGCACTGCCGAGTTGACGTAGATCGGCTCGGGGTCGGTGGGAGCGGGCCGCGCGTAGTCCAAGAACGAGCCGACGACACGGTTCAGGCGGTCGACCTCGTCCACGATGATGTCGAGAAACTCGCCGCGCTCCTCCGGCTGCTCAGCGGTCTCGGCGAGGTACTGGGCGCTTGCTTTGATCGAGCCGAGCGGGTTTCGAATTTCGTGGGCCAGACCAGCGGCCATTTCACCGAGTGCCGCGAGTCGGTCCTTCTCCTTCATCTGCTGGTAGAGCTGCGAGTTCTCGACGGTGACGGCGACCTGGGTGGCCAGGCCCGCCAGGAGCTGCACCTCCTCTCGTGAGAACGCGTCGCGCAGGCGGTCATCCCGGACCGCGAGAAAGCCGTAGAGGTGCCCCGACTCGCCACGCAGGCCCAGGCACAGGGACGTTTGCAGCGCGCGCATGGCGACAGCGATGTCGTGTGCGGTTTCGGCTTCCCGGTCATCCCCGAGGAGCCTCCGCTCTTCGAGCTCGCGCTCTGCGTTCTCGAGCACGGCAGCCCCAGTTCTCGACAAGCGATCGAGGAGGGGTCGCGCGGGCGCCATCTCGACGCGTTCGGCAGGCTTTGGGCCGAAGTGGTTCTTCAGGATGAACACACGCGCATCGGGGCCGAGCAGATAAAGCGCGCCCTGGGTGAAACGTGGGGACGCATCGAGCCCATCGATCAGAACCTCGCCGAGCTCTTCGACCTCGAGGATGTGCGCGAGGGACCGCCGGAGGGCGAGGATGGTCTGCTCGAGCTCGAAGCGCTCGTGGAAGAACACTTGGGAGATCCACTCCTGCACTTTGGTTCGAA
>JAFDFW010000408.1 GCA_019309605.1 Deltaproteobacteria bacterium
CGGCAGATACGCGGGTTGAGGCTCTGTGTGATGCGCTTGATCGCCCCGCCCTTCCCCGCAGCGTCACGGCCTTCGAAGATCAATACGACCTTGAGCCCTTGCGTGCGAATCCACTTCTGCAGCTTCACCAGCTCCACCTGAAAATCCGCCAGGGCTTGATCGTATTCCGACTTCTTCAGCCTTGGCTTCTTCGGCGCCGTCGAGTCGCGCCCAAGCGGGCCCAGCGTGTCCTCTGCTACAGAGTCCTGCTTCTCTTTCTTTCCCATCGCGTCCTCGCTCCGCATCAGCCTGGCACAGCACGCCAGCTAGAGCCAGATCGGCAAAACGGGTAACCGCGAAATATTTACGTCGGCCTCGCTGCGACAGCGGTGACAGGCGCCCGGCAGATCGATAGCATGCCGACGATGCCTCTTCTGAAGCCCACCCCTCCCCCGTACGACATCGGCGAATGGCAGACAAAGCCGTTCCCGGAGCGTGTGAAGATGGTGTGCCAATCCTGGGCCTTGCAGGGCTACGGAACCCCTTCGCCCATCTACATCGTGTACATCTTGAAGATCGTCTTCTACGTCTGGGTATGGAGCTCGTTCTGCTCATTCACGCCGGGCTTGGGCGAGCTGGGGAGTTTCGGCTCTTGGTACTACGAACCGATTGCGTTTCAGAAGGCGGTGCTCTGGAGCATGGCGTTCGAAGGGCTCGGCCTCGGCTGCGGCAGCGGACCGCTCACGGGCCGATACAATCCGCCGCTCGGCGGGGCGCTCTACTTCTGCAGGCCGGGCACGACGAAGGTTCCCTTCTTTGCTGGGATCCCGATCTTTGGAGGCTCGAAGCGCACAGTTCTCGACGTCGTGCTCTACGTGGCGCACATCCTGTTCTTGTTCCGCGCGCTGATCGCGCCGGAGCTTTCGATCGATCTCTTCATTCCCACCCTCGTCCTTCTTCCGCTCCTCGGTCTCACCGACAAGACTATCTTCCTCGCGTCGCGGGCGGAGCACTACTACACCGCGCTGGTTTGCTTCATGTTTGCCGGCGATTGGCTGGCCGGATCGAAGCTCGTCTGGGTGGCGATCTGGCTGTGGGCTGCAACCTCCAAGGTCAACCATCACTTCCCGTCGGTGGTGGCCGTGATGCAGAGCAACAGCCCGCTCACCCGCATCGGGTCGATTCGAAAGCTGTTTTACCGAAGCTATCCGGACGACCTGCGCCCTTCGCGGCTAACCCACGTCATGGCGCACGCAGGAACCGCCGTGGAATACGCGTTTCCGGTCGCGCTGGTCCTGAGCGATGGCGGAACGACCACAACTATCGCTTTGGCCGTGATGCTCCTCTTTCACACCTTCATCACTAGCAGCATTCCCATGGGTGTTCCCATCGAGTGGAACGTGATCATGGTCTACGGCGGCTTCGTGCTGTTCGGGCACTATGCGGACGTCAACACGTTTAGCGTGGGTTCGCCATTGCTGATCGCGTACCTCCTCTTCGCGCTCATCGCCGTGCCACTATTTGGAAACCTCGTACCGTCCCGCGCTTCGTTCCTGTGCTCCATGCGGTACTACGCGGGCAACTGGGCTTACAGCGTTTGGCTCTTCAAAGGCGACTGCTGGAAGAAGCTCGACGAGAACATCACGAAGGCCGCACCGGGCCTTCGCGCGCAGCTCGAAGGGATGCTCGACGAGGATGCGGTCACCGCTTCAGTGTCCAACATCCTGGCGTTCCGCTCGATGCACCTGCACGGCCGGTGTCTACCGTTCCTGTTACCCAAAGCCGTCGACAACATCGACGACTACGAATACCTAGATGGCGAGGTGGTCGCGGGCATCGTTCTCGGATGGAACTTCGGCGAGGGCCACCTTCACGACATGCAACTCCTCCGCTCGATCCAAGAGGAGTGCCACTTCGAAGAAGGCGAGCTTCGGTGCATCTTCGTCGAGTCGCAGCCGATGGGTCAGCCCACCCATTCCTGGACAATTGCCGACGCGGCCACCGGCGTGCGAGAGACCGGGAAGATCGTCGTGAAGGATCTCCTCGAACTGCAGCCGTGGCCGCCCATGCCGACGAGCTAGCTCTGGCGCGGCAGCTTCAAGGACAGCTTGATCACGACCAGATCTCGGATCAGGTCGTCCCGCATGCCGGGGTAACTGATGCCGTAGTCTTGCCGGTTGATCGAGAACTCTGCGGTGGCGGAGACCTCTGCATCGGTGGCGTTGACGGTCACCGGGAAGCTGACCCGTTTGGTGACCCCGTGCAGTGTGAGGTCGCCTGCAACCGTGTGCCCGTCCGCGGACTTCTTGATCTCCGTCGAACGGAAAGTCGCCGTGGGGAACTTCGCGACGTCGAAGAAGTCGGGCGACTTCAAGTGCTTGGTGAGCTTTTCTTTGTCGGCGTAGAGCGATGCGGTCTGGATGGTGACCTCGAACTGGCTCTTCTCGATGGGATCACCGAGCTCGACCGTTCCAGAGAAATCGGTGAAGCCGCCCGGGTGGCTCGCCGTCACTTTGGCGCCCACGAACTCGATCTTGCTATTCGAGGGATTGATGACGAGGGACGTCACCGCTTGGCTCCCTGGGTCAGTACCCGGGGTTGGGTCCGCCTTCGCTTGAGCCTGCGACTCGACCGTCGCGGCTGTCACCTCCGCGCCCGGGTCCTTGCAGCCCGCCACCGTCAAACCGAGAGAGAAGAGAAGTACCGTTGTTCGCATTGAGCCTCCTTGCGGCAGCTCTATGGGGATCGCCCAACGACGGTCAAGGGTGATCGAACATCCCTCTGGGGAACGGCGCCTGGACCCACGCCGCGGCGCGACCGATGTGCTGACATTGACCGACGACGACCATATGCCTCTGTAATCATTGCGAAATCCTAAAATTTGTAGCCTGTGGCAATCGGTCGGATAATCGCTGGCAAGGTGGGCGGTTGTGCTCTAAGGTTCGGCCACCTTACGGGGAAGAAGGAGCAGCTGGAATAATGACAGCAAGAGCAATTGGTGTATTCGCTTTGGTGCTCGCGATGGCGAGCCCCGCCTTGGCCGGACCGAAAAATTCGGTGATCGGCGGCAAGAAGCTCGAACAGGACATGGTCCACAGCGGCGGTGTCGGATACCCGAGCATCATGTACGAATGGTGGAACAAGGGTAAGGGCAACCTCGACTGGGGCTTGGAAGGCGAGCTCGTTTACGGCGACTGGCCGGCCGCGGCCAACAAGGGACGAGGCGTCAAGATCGGCCTCGGTATCGACGGCATGGTCCGCTGGCACCTCGCCACCAGGAATCATGCCAAGATCACCACCGACATCGCTATCCTGGCCAAGCCCGGCATCCTGATCGGGGGCACCGGCAGCAATTTCGTGTTCGGGATCGCGGGTGAAGCGCTGGTCCCGGTCTCGCTCGACGTGCATGAGCGAGTCAACGTGGTCGTGGTCGTTGGCGGCGCCTTCATCATCCGCGGCTACCTCACCAGCGGCGCCAACCAAGGCGCTATTCCTCTGCTCATTCGCATGGGCGTAGAGATCAAGGCCAGTGACAACGTCGAGCCCTGGTTCTTCTTCGACCTCGGCCCGGGTATCAACTTCGGGAACGGGAACTCGGGCGCGCACTTCGCGTGGCGCATCGGCGCTGGCACCGCCTTCTGGGG
>JAFDFW010000409.1 GCA_019309605.1 Deltaproteobacteria bacterium
GCGGGCGCGCAAGAGTTCGTGAGCCAGGTGTACATCCCGGACCTGCTCGCGGTCGCCTCGTTCTACAAGGACTGGGCCGGCTACGGCGCTGGCGTAGGCAACTACATGGTGTACGGCGAGTACCCGCTCGACGACGAGGCCAATCCAGAACTCTACATCAAGCCGGGCATCATTCGCGCGCGCGACATCTCGAAGGTGGAAGAGTTCGATCCGTCGAAGATCACCGAGCAGATCACGCACTCCTGGTACGACTACGAGGGCGGCGAAGAGGCAGCGCTTCACCCGTCCGAGGGCGAAACCAAACCGAACTACACCGGGCCGGAACCACCCTACGAGCGCCTGGACACCTCGAAGAAGTACTCTTGGCTGAAGTCGCCCCGCTACGAAGGCGCGCCGATGGAGGTCGGACCTTTGTCGCGGATGTTGGTCAACTACGTTCGCGGTCACGAACAGGTGCAAGGCCTGGTCAACCACGTGCTGAAGACGCTGGGCGTGGGTCCCGAGGCTTTGTTCTCGACACTCGGCCGCGTCGCGGCACGAGGCATCGAAACGCAGCTGCTGGTCGACAAGATCGGCGACTGGGTCGACGAACTCGCCGACAACATGGGCAAGGGCGAGCTTCGCATCCACGACAACAGCAAGTGGGAGCCGGAGAGCTGGCCGGCCGACTGCATGGGAGCCGGTTTCCACGAGGCGCCGCGTGGCGGCCCCTACGAGGCAGCCCTGGTAGGAACCCCGGTGGCCGATCCTGAGCAGCCGCTCGAGATCCTGAGAACAATACACTCCTTCGACCCATGCATGGCCTGTGGCGTGCACGTCGTAGAACCTGGAGGGCGCGAGATCACTCGCGTGAAGGCGCGATGACCCCGCCGCCGGCAGCCGCCGTCAAAGGAGGCGCTCGCCCCCAGGTGAGCCACCGGAAGCACGATGCCGAAGGGATCGAGCGGGTCTACGTCTGGGACTTGCTCGTTCGGATGACCCACTGGATCATCATGATCTGCGTGTTCATGCTCGCGTTCACCGGTGTCTACATCGGCGACCCCTTCCTGATCCCGGCCGGCCCCGCGAACGAGCAATTCGTGATGGCGACCACGAAGGTCGTCCACTTCTACACGGCCATCATCTTCACGCTTGCCGTGGCTTCACGAATCGCCTGGATGTTCGTTGGTTCATACTACGCGCGCTGGCATCAGTTCGTGCCGGTGGGTAAACGACGGCGCGGCGACGTCCTCGGAATGCTGAAGTTCTACTCGTTCCTCAGCAAAGAACCCCCAATGAACGTGGGTCACAACCCGCTGGCCGGCTCCTTCTACCTGCTGGTGTTCGGTCTCTACCTCACGATGATCCTCACCGGCTTCGCTCTCTACTCGGTAAGCTCCGTGGGCTACATGCAGATGTGGGAGTTCCTGGTCCCGATCTTCGGTGGCCTGCAAATGGCGCGGTGGATTCATCACCTGGCCATGTGGTTCCTGCTGGGCTTCGTCGCCCACCACATCTGGAGCGCGATGCTCGTCTCTCGTGTCGAGGGCATGGGTCTGATCGACTCTCTGTTCAGCGGCTACAAGTTCCTGCCGAAGAGCTGGCGCAACCGGGATGACTGACCGCACGCCGGTCCTCGTGCTGGGGCTCGGCAACGTCGTCTGCACGGACGACGGTGCCGGGATCGCCGCAATCCACAAGCTCCTCCGCGAGTACGACATGCCAGCAGGCGTGTTGGCCCTCGACGGAGGCACGCTTGGGCTCTCGCTTTTGCCACTGGTCGATAGCGCCGATCAGGTGATTCTCGTCGACGCGATCAAAGCCGATGGGCCTCCGGGCACTCAGGTGCGGATCGAAGGCGACGAGGTCGCGCCGGCTGTGTACGAGCGGCTGTCTCCACATCAGATCGGGGTCGCAGACCTGCTGGCGGGAGCCAGTTTGCTCGACCGGTATCCGGATCGCGTTGTGGTGATCGGCGTGGTGCCCGAGTCGATCGAACTCGGAGTCGAGCGAACTCCTGCGGTGGAGGCCAGTATTCCGGAGCTCGTCGAGCGCGTCGTGGAGGAGCTGACCGCCATGGGCTACCCGCCGGTTCGATCTTCGGAGAAGCGCGATGAAAGCCACGGGAGCGCTGCTCATGTCGCTCGCACTCTCGGCGTGTAACGCCGAAGACGCTCCGTCGACAGTCGACTACAGCACCGTGGAGGTTCCGGTCGAACGGATCTCTTCCAATGAGGCGAGAGGGCGAGGGCGCACGCTTTTCAGCAAGAAGTGCGCGCTGTGCCACGGCGAGCGCGCGGACGGACGTGGAGCGAGGCGCGAAGGTTTGTCCGGAAAGCCGATCAATTTCCACAACAAGGAGTGGCGCGCGAACACTTCGCCGCTCTCCGTGTTCGAGACCCTCAGCGAAGGAAAACGCGGAACGTCGATGCCCGCCTGGCCGACGCTGAGCGACGAACAGAAGTGGGACGTTGTCGCGTATGTTCTCAGCGTGGCTGAGGACGGACCGTGATGGCGGGGCGCCGGATCGAGATCAGGGGAACGGTGCAAGGCGTGGGGTTTCGACCCTGGGTCTACCGGCTGGCTCGGCGCACGGGGATTGTGGGCCGAGTTCGAAACGACTCGCATGGGGTCACGATCGAGGCCTTTGGAGACGAGTCCTCCTTGAACCGTTTTGTTCAACAATTAGAGATAGATGTGCCGTCTTCAGCACGGATCGTGGACCTGGAAACGGTCCCGATGCCGCACGAGGACCTCGACGAGTTCCGCATCGAGTCGAGCGGGGCCACTGGTGACAAAGCCCTTTCGATTCCTCCGGACCTTTCGACCTGCGCGGACTGCGAATGTGAGATCCGCGATCCAAGCAACCGGCGGTACGGCTACGCATTCACCAACTGCACGACCTGCGGTCCGCGGTTCACGATCGCTACGGGAATCCCTTACGACCGTGCGGCCACGACGATGTCGTCATTCGAAATGTGCGCCGCCTGCCAAGACGAATACGACGACGTGGACGACCGCCGCTTTCACGCGCAACCGAACGCATGCCCAGACTGTGGTCCGACGCTGGAGCTCGTCACACTGACCGACTCCTCCCGCTCTAATGGCGATCCACTAGACGCCGCGACCGAGCTCTTGAAGAACGGGTCAATCGTCGCCATCAAAGGCTTGGGTGGTTTTCATCTCGCGTGCGATGCACGCGACTCCGCAGCGGTTCGACGTTTGCGCGTGCGCAAGCTCAGGGACGAGAAGCCCTTCGCGGTCATGGTCACTGACCTCCGGGCGGCGCGCGCGTTTGCAGAACTGACCCCGGATGAAGAAGACCTCCTCGCCGCGCCCGAACGGCCGATCGTGCTCGTCCAAGCGCGCGACGACAATGGGCTTAGCCCTGACGTAAGCGTCGAAACGCCACTTTTAGGGCTTTTCTTGCCCTATACGCCGCTTCATCACCTACTACTGGCGGCTGTCCGCGGACCTCTGGTGATGACCTCGGCAAACGTGTCCGACGAGCCGATTTGCCGTGACAACGACGAGGCCCGACGTCGACTCGATGGGATCGCGGATGCGATCCTGTTCCATGACCGCCCCATCGCCATGCGCTGCGACGACTCCGTGGCGCGGGTCATCTCCGGCACGCCGACAATCATGCGCCGGTCCAGGGGTTTCGTTCCACGTCCGTTTCGGCTTCCTGCACCGGTGAGTGAACCGGTGCTCGCCTGCGGCGCACACTTGAAGAACACGTTCTGTATCGCGACAGGAGACAGTGCGTACTTTGGACCTCACATTGGCGACTTGGAGACGGTCGCTGCGCTCGAGTTCTTCGAAGAAGCGATCGATCGAATGCAGACCATTCTTTCGGTGCGGCCGAAGGTGATCGCGCACGACCTGCATCCCGGTTACCTA
>JAFDFW010000410.1 GCA_019309605.1 Deltaproteobacteria bacterium
CTGGTAGCGTTCGTAGTCCTGCAGGGCAGCTATCTGCTTGACCATATCCCCCATCGCCAAGTCCTCCTCAGCGATCAGAGTATCACCAACGAGGATCCTTGTTAACTATCGAAGCCAGGCGGCGATGCACGTGGCGACCACACATGCGAACACAAACCACCTCAAGCCCTCGATGGGGACCTTGAGCATGAGACGCACGCCAAGCCGGGCGCCGACGATCGACGCAGCCGCTAACACGAGCGCTGGCGCCCATGACACCAACCCAGCCCACACGAAGATTCCGAGGGAGACTGAGCCGAATGCGAGCGTGATCACCAACTTCAGTGCGTTGCCGGTGATCAGGTTGTGACGCAGTGTTCCAACGAGCACGCCGAGCAACAGAAACCCCACGCCCGCTTGTATGAAACCCCCGTAAACGCCGGCTAAGAATAGGCCCACATAGGAACGTGGCGCTTCTTGCGGAGTCAGTGTGGGGCCTTCGCCCGGGATCAGAGTTTGCTTTCGAAAGACGATGAGGGCTGCCATGAGGACCATCGTCGCGAGCATGATCGGTTTGAGGACTTCGCGCGGGACCCACGTAGCAAGCAGCGCGCCAACGACCGCGCCGAGCACGGTAGGGATCAGAATTGGAACAATCGATCCGGTGTCGAGCTTTCCCTCGCGGCCCATCGCTGCGGTGCCCGCAATGCTCTGCGTGACGACTCCGAGCCGATAGGTCCCATTTGCGACGTCCGCAGGCAGTCCCAACGCCATCAAGGCGGGCAACACGATCATGCCCCCACCGCCCGCCAAGACGTTGACTACGGTCGCGAGCACCCCAGCTACCGCGAGGATCGCGAGGCTCTGGTAACTCAGCTCCTCAATCATGGACTTTGCGCGGGTGCACTATACTCCCTTTTCGTTTCTCGGTACGTGGCGAACCAAAGCATGCTAGCGTCCGGCAGCGTGAAGAAGACCTACGTCTTGGACACCAATGTGGTCCTTCACGACCCGTTAGCGGTCTATAAATTCGAGGACAACGCGGTCGTCCTACCCATCTTCGTCATCGAAGAGGTCGATCAATTCAAGAAAGAGTTGAGCGAGTTGGGGCAAAACGCGCGCCACCTTTCGCGCATCCTCGACGACCTTCGCAATCAGGACGGCCGCACCCTCGATCAGGGCGTTCCACTCGAGAGCACCGGTGGCGAGCTCCGGGTGGCTGTCCCCCCAGAAATGCCGAAGCGAGCCCGGGGGCCTGGCGAGATGGACCGCTTCATCTTGCAGATGGCACTCGACCTCCGCGACGCGAACCCGGATGAGCCTCTGATCTTCGTCACGATGGACACGAACCTCCGCATCCGCGCCGACGCGCTTGGGCTCAAAGCGGAAACCTACGAAGGCGGCCGTGTTTCGATCGACGAGCTCTACTCGGGCGTCGTCACTGTCGACGTGGGCCGCGACGTCGTCGACCAGTTGGCCAAGCGCGAGTTCGTCGATGCCAGCGTACTCGACGTCGAGCTCTCCCCACACGCGGGCGTTGTCCTGCGCGAGCGCAATCAGCCCAGGCACACCGCGCTCGGACGCTTCGACCCCAACAGCGGGACCATCGTGCCCCTACGCGTTGGTAAGGAAGGAGTCTGGCGTGTCCGGCCCCGAAACCTCGAGCAGTATTTCGCGCTCGACATGCTGCTCTCGCCGGACATTCACCTGTTGACGCTGGTCGGCAAGGCCGGCACCGGAAAAACGCTCCTCGCGATCGCGGCTGGCCTCCAGTCCGTCGTTCAGGACGGCGCGTACAGCCGAATGCTCGTCTCGCGTCCGATATTTCCCATGGGGAGGGACATGGGCTATCTGCCAGGGACGGTGGAAGAAAAGCTCAACCCTTGGATGCAACCGATATTCGACAACCTCGAGTATATCTTCAGCAGCGGTCGAGGCCGCATGTCCGAGCACCGCAACTACGAGGAGCTCGTCGCGTCCGGTGTCATTCAGGTCGAGCCGCTCACGTACATTCGCGGCCGCTCCCTTCCGCATCAGTTCCTGGTCGTCGACGAGGCGCAGAACCTCACTCCCCATCAGGTGAAAACGGTGATCACCCGGTGCGGCGCCGACACCAAAATCGTACTCACTGGCGACCCGTACCAAATTGACAATCCCTATGTGGATGCCGCGAGCAACGGTCTTACCGTCGTCGCACAGCGTTTTCAGAACGAGAACATCGGCGCCCACGTCACACTCTCGAAAGGTGAGCGAAGTGAGCTCGCAGAGCGCGCGACGCAGCTTCTCTGACGGCCCGCGTGCTCGCCTTCACCGGGCCGAGCTCGACGTTGCGTTGCGTCGCTTGCACGGCACGGCACGGCTCCTCGTCGGCTCGACGACTCATAGCGACCCGCTCGAGCGACAGCGGCTCACCGACTGTGTTGCGAGGGGCAAGCATGCCAAGCCGCGTTGGGAATGGCGGCCAGTTGCCATCGAGCGAGGCGTGTGGCGCGAGCTGGCGCGTGCCAGGGAGCTCGCTGCTGATTCAGAGGCATCGGATCTGTATCTGCAGCGGCTCGAAGAGCTCGAGACCGAGCTGCTGCTGCTCGAGTCGCTAGGCCGGAGCAAGCAAGTGCGCCCGATGGCTGCACGGCTTTTCGGTACCGGCGGCGAGCGGATGTTCCCGGACGCGGAGCACACCGTCCTCGACGCTGCGCACGACATTCTGACTCACGCGCCTCTCGAGCAGGAGCCAAAGACGATCCCCGCCGCATCGATCGATGGCGTCAATCTGCGCGACCTCATGCTGGCCTACGCCAAGCACGTCGGCCTGCATATCGCCGTGCGCGTCGATCCCGATCTGATCGCCAACGCGGCCGTCGGTGATCGCACCGTATTCATCGCAGACCGGTGCTTCGGCGCGCACGAAGCACAGCGCCTCGCGACGCACGAGGTCTATGGGCACCTGGTCTCGGCATTCAATGGCCGAACGCAGGCGCTGGGGGTTTTCGCCATCGGCACGGCGGGGTCCTATGGCGATCAGGAGGGCGTGGCGATCTATCTGGAGGAGCTGGCAGGGCTGCTCGGCCCATCCCGCCAGAGGACGCTGGCGGGCCGTGTGCTCGCAACTCATGCCATGCATGCGGGCGTGGCGTTCAGCGACGCCGCGCGGACCTTGGTTAGCGAGCATGATTTCTCCCCAGCCGGAGCCGTCACGCTGTGCGAACGAGCCTTCCGCGCGGGCGGCGTGGCGCGCGATGCCGTCTATCTAACCAGCTGGCTCCGTGTTCGCCGCGCGGTCGCTCGGCGAGAGACGAATTTAGCCGAGCTGCAGCTGGGGAAGGTCTCGCTGAGCGCCCTGCCAGAGCTGCGGCGACTCGCTCGCGAGGGGCTCGTCAGCCAGCCGACCTACTTGTCGAATTTGGCAAGGAGCTTTGG
>JAFDFW010000411.1 GCA_019309605.1 Deltaproteobacteria bacterium
TCGCACTCTCGAATGGTGTGAAGAAGGGGTGCCAGGTCTCGCACGACCCGTCGTGCTCTGTCGTAGACGTTTGATTTTTCCATGAGCGACTCCTTGGGTTTGGGTTGGGTCTCACCCGCGTGGGACCCAACCCGAATCCAAGGACAAGCGATGACAAGTCGCGAATCGCAGCGCCCAGCGCCCAGCGTCAGCGCGCAGCGCGCAGCGCTCAGTGCCAGTGCCAGTGCCAGTGCCAGTGCCAGTGCCAGTGCCAGTGCCAGTGCCAGTGCCAGCGTCGGTGTCAGTGCCAGCGTCAGTGCCAGCGTCGGTGTCAGTGCCCCACTCTTTCAGTCTGTCTGGAAGGCGTTCTCTATTGCGGTGTCCTCTGCGCTTTCTGCGTCCGGTGTCCTCTGCGCGTCGCTTCCCAGGCTCTCCTTAATCGCCGCTGCTTGTCGCCGTGTCGCTCCGGCTTCGATCAACTGCTCCTCGGTCGCGGCCAACACCTCACGCAACGACCCAAGATTGCGCAACAACTTCCCGCGCGTCTTCGGCCCGACCCCCGGGACACCGTCGAGCTCGCTTCGCAACCGCCTTTTGCGCCCGACCTTTTTCCGCAATGAATTCGACGCACGATGGGTTTCGTCGCGCGCGAGCAACAACAGCGACAGCGCCGCGTTGCCCCTCACGGGGACCGCGTTCTTTCGTCCGGGCCGGAAGACTCGGTCGCCTTCTTCTTCGCCTGCCACGGTCACCCGTGGCTTCGCGACCGAGGCGATTTCGAGATCGGGCACGCCGATGTCTTCACAAGCGCGGACAGCTACGCCGAGCTGTCCTTTCCCGCCATCCACGACGAGTAAATCCGGCAGCTCCCAGCCTTCCTCTTTGTTTTTTCCGCGGCGCAATCGCCGCATCAGCACCTCGTACATGGCCGCGTAGTCGTCGCCGCCGCTCACATGTTTAACCCGGAAGCTCCGGTATCGCTCCTTGGCGGGCACGCCGTTTTGCAGCGCAACGAAGACCGCCACGGTCTCCTCGCCACCGGTGTGCGAGATGTCGACGCACTCGATTCGGCGCGGCACCAACGATAGGCGGAGCTGCCGCTGAAGCTCTTCCAGCCGCGCCTCGACGTCCTCACGAGCACGTTCCTTCTCCTGAAACGCGTGCTCTGCGTTCTCGCGTGCAAGGTCTAGCAACTTGGCCTTGGCGCCGCGCTTCGGTTCGACGATCTGCACCCGGCGCTTTCGATTTTCGCTGAGGAGCTCTTCGAGCGCTTCGCTCATTTCGATCGTCACCGGCACCAGCACTTCGTCCGGCAGAGAAGTCCGCTCCGCATAGTGTTGCCGGAGAAACGCGCCGAGCATCTCGTCGCTCGGTATCGCGACTCTCCGAAGCGGAAGCGTGCGCACGCTAAACAAGCGGCCGCCACGCATGCTCAGCACTGCAATCTCCACTTGGTCGCCTTGTCGGTGAAAACCGATCACGTCTTGGTCCGACTTCTGCACGCCCGCTACGCGCTGTTCCTCTTGGGCGCGCTCCACCGCGCGAAGCTGATCGCGATAGACCGCCGCCCGTTCGTATTCGAGCTCGCCCGATGCGCCTTTCATTCGGCCGTCGATGTCGCGCACCAGCTCGTCGTGCCGCCCGTCGAGAAACCGTGCGACGTTTGCGATCTGGGCGCGGTATTCATTCTCGTCGATCGCCAGTACGCACGGCCCCGGGCACCGCTTGATTTGATACTGAAGGCACGGCCGAGATCGGAGGCGAAACTCGGTGTCCGTGCACGTGCGGAGCTGGAAATAGCGGTTCACGAGTCGAAGCGTCTGCCGTGCGGCGGTCGCCGAGTGGTAGGGCCCGAAGTACTGCGCGCCATCGGGCTTCGGCCGGCGAACGACTTCGAGCCTCGGCCAAGGCTTCTTCGCGTCGAGCCGCAACGATAGGTATTCCTTGTCGTCGCGCAGCTTTACGTTGTACTTCGGCTGGTGTGACTTGATCAGCTGATTTTCGAGCAGCGCAGCTTCCTTGTCGGTGTGCGTGACGAAGGTTTCGATGTCGGTCAGCTCGCGTTCCAGACGACTGACGAACGCGCGCAAATCGCTCGACCCTGGTTGGAAGTAGCTCCGCACGCGATTCCTGAGACTTCGCGCCTTCCCGACGTAGAGAACCTGCTCGTCCGCGCCATGAAAGACGTAGACCCCCGGGGACGCCGGAAGTTTGTCGAGCTTTCGCTGTGCGGCATCTGCAACCACGCCGAACCTATACCACTGCCGCCGCCTTGGATCGCCCCGCGCTTCACTCGGCGCGAATCAGGCGCTCATCGGTGACGACGAGATCGACTGCAACGTCGAACGGCAGCTCGGGCACTTCGGAGATCAGCTGAAAATCGTAGGCGACTGCGCAGGTGCATGCGTGTCTGAGTTGCGGGATCAGTTTGTCGTAGTAGCCACCGCCATACCCGATCCGGTAACCGCGTGGGTCGACTGCCAAAGCGGGAACCAGTGCGAAATCCACCTCGCCGGGCTCCACTTGGGTGGCCGTCCCGGGTGGCTCCGGCACGGAAAAGGGCCCCTCGACGAGCACGGTTTCCGAATCGATGAGGTGAAGTTGCAGCTCGTCTCCGACCACTCGCGGCAACGCCACGCGCTTCCCCGCGGCCCACGCTGCTTGCATGCCTGGCCGTGTTCGCACTTCATTGCGAATCGAAGCGAACGTGAGAAACGTTTCCGCCCGCTCGAACTCCGGGAGAGCGAACAGACGCTTGGCGATCTCGGCGGAACGCGCCTCGCACGCCGATGTCGGAAGCGCCTTGCGCACCGCGCGCATTCGATTGCGTAGTGCCAGCTTGGCGCGTTGACGGAGCTCGGTTTCGGCGCGCTCCGTCTCGTCCGCGCTCACGGCTCGATTTGCTGCGCGAGCTCGGCGTCGGCTTGGAGGCGTTGATCGATGCGCCGAATCGCGGTGTCGACCACCTCGCGCGTCTTGGCCTCGAGGCTTAGCCGTCGTTGCTCGGACCCGTCGAGGTCCTCGGCGAGGCTGAGCGCGACGACTGCGAGAAGTTGTGCCGGCGTCGCCGCTCGCGCCGCTTTGGGGCCGAGGGCCTCCACGCGCTCATTCACGATATCGGCGAGGCGTTGTAGGTATGCTTCGTCGGCGTCCGAGGACATGCGATAACGGGCACCAGCAATTTCGATCTGAACGTTGCGCTTCACGGTTGACCGGAAGGTAGTCCTCCAGCTCCTCAGGCGTCAAGGTAGGACATGCACACCTATCACCTCTAGGTTCCGCTGCGATCGGAATCCGACTACCAGGGTTTATGAGACGTCGAGCAAGCGTGTTATGTTTGATCCCCGGGGGACAGTAGGGGTCATGATCAAGGTTAGTTGCCCGTCGTGTAATGCGTCTTACGACGTGGATGAG
>JAFDFW010000412.1 GCA_019309605.1 Deltaproteobacteria bacterium
CGTACCGCGGCAGACACGTCGAAGTGGAGATGCTCGCCAACACGGCGTGGATGGACATCGACGGCGAAGCGCCGGGGATCGGGCCGGCCGAGTTTCGGATTAACGACCGTGCACTACGCGTCATCGGCATCGACTCGGAGTTTCTCTGAGATCAATCGTCCTCGCGGCGAAAGCCGCGGAACTTGCCGATGGCGATCTTGCCAACCAGCATCGATGCAGCAGGCACGTAACGGTGGAGCCGCCAGAGCGCGTGCGTGGTCACCGTCAGAACGACGAAAAACTGATTCCGATCGATGCCTCGCAGAATCAGCCGCGCTGCTTTGCGAGGAGGTATCGGCTTCTCGGGGGCGACCTTCCGAATCACTGCGGGGTCGAACTTCACATACTTGGTCGAGTCGAGGATCGGGGTGTCGACCAACCCCGGACATACGACACTAACCTTTACGCCAAACGCCTCGGCCTCTGCGCGCAACGCCATCGATAGTCCCACCACCGCATGCTTGGTCGCGGCGTACGCGCCCTCCGCAGCGGCGGGTATCAAGCCAGCCGCTGAAGCGGTGTTCACGATGTGGCCGAAGCCTTGCTCACACATGATGGGATAGACCGCGTGAATCCCATGAACCACGCCGCGGAGGTTCACGTCGATCAGTAGATTCCAATCGTCGAGCGTCGTGTCGCGAATCTCGGCGCACAGGTTCAGTCCGGCATTATTGAAGAGGTAGTCGATACGGCCGAGTTCCTGGAAAGCCGCCTCGATGAGCGTCTGGACCTGCGCGGCATCCCGAACGTCGACGGTCTTTGCCTCCGCCCGTGCTCCCGTTGCGCACAACTCCGCGACCGTGTTTTCGAGGAGCTCCGCGTTGATGTCTGCCAGCACCAGATAGCAACCGCGCTGCGCCATCTCTTCTGCGAGAGCTCTTCCGATGCCCCCTGCGGCGCCGGTGATGATCGCGACCTTTCCTGCCAAGTCCTTCGCCATTCTCGATCTCCTTCGAGGGCGCAAGATGGACAAAAACGTGGTGACGGACAAGTGTCGCGACCTCTCCACGACAATCGGCGCTATGCTGACCTTTCGATGCCCCGCCCTTACTTCGGCCCAACCACGCCGATCGCGTTCGCCCACCGAGGCGGTGCCAAGCGTTGGCCCGAAAACACCTTGCTGGCATTCCGCAACGCTGCGGAGCTCGGCTACACGCACATCGAAACCGACATTCATGAAACCTCGGACGGTCACTTCGTCTGCTTCCACGACGCCACCCTCGACCGGACCACCGACGGGCGCGGGGATCTTCGCGACCACACACTCGCCGAACTCCAGCGGCTCGACGCTGGTCACAACTTCATCGAAGACGGAAGCTACGCGTTTCGGGGCGCCGGCGCCCGCATTCCGACCCTCGGAGAGGCTCTCGAGCTCGATCCGAACCTCCATTACAACCTGGAGATCAAACCCGAGGATCCGGCACTCGCCGGGCGCGTCTGGGAATTCATCGAGCATCACGGCATTCACGATCGGGTGCTGGTGGCGTCGGAGCACGACGAAGTGACGGAGGCCTTTCGGAAGCACAGCCGAGGAAGGGTCGCCACGTCGCCGGGCCGAAAGGGCGCACTCGACTTTTGGGCGCGAGCGCTAGTCGGTGCGTCGAAGCACGCCATGTTCCCCTTCGACGCGCTTCAGATCCCTGCGTCGTTCCGTGGAATAAAGGTGGTCACGCCGCGATTCGTCGATGCCGCGCACTATCACGGCATCCAGGTCCACGTTTGGACGGTCGACGACCCCGCCGAGATGTACGAGCTCCTCGATGCGGGGGTCGATGCCCTCATGACCGACCTGCCAGACATCCTTCTCGAGTTTTTGGCCCAACACTAGCCTGCGAATGCGGTCTATGCTGTCATGAGGCCGGCACCATGACGCCACCAACGCTCCTGTTCGCAACGGAACGCTACCAAGAGCTCGGCGAGGATATCGCCGGTGCCGGCGATTTCGACTTGGGCGTCGTGGAGCGCAAGGTCTTCCCGGACGAAGAGCGATACCGCCGCATCGAGACCGACTGCGCGCGACGGGATGTCGTTTTGGTTGGCGGCACCGTGGACGATTTCGACACGCTCGAGATCTACGACCTCGCATGCGGACTGGTGCATCTCGGAGCCCACACCCTGACCCTCGTATTGCCGTGGTTTGGTTATCAAACGATGGAGCGGGCCTCGAAGCGCGGCGAGATCGTCGCCGCGAAAAACAGAGCTCGGCTCTTGTCGTCGATCCCCTCGGCCGGCTCCGGCAACCGCGCAGTCCTCATCGACTTACACTCCGAAGGCATCCCGCACTATTTCTCGGGCGATATTCGGCCGGTCCACTTGCAAGCGCGGTCGGTCGTACTGCAGGCAATCCGAGATTTCGGAGGAGAGGACTTCGTCCTCGGCGCGACCGACGCGGGCAGAGCCAAGTGGGTCGAGAGCCTCGCGAACGATCTACTGGTCGACGCCGCATTCGTGTTCAAACGCCGGCTTTCAGACACCCAAACCGAGGTCACCGCCCTCGCCGCCGACGTCCAAGACCGTCCCGTGGTCATCTACGACGACATGATCCGCACCGGCGGCTCGCTGATTTCCGCTGCCCGCTCCTATCGAGACGCCGGCGCAAGCGAGGTCTACGCGGTATGCACCCACGGCGTCTTCGCGCATGAGTCGCTCGAGAAGATCCGAGATAGTGGGGCGCTGCAGGGGATCGCGTGCACCAATACCCGCCCTCACGTCCAGGCACTCGCCGACGGGGATTTCCTACGGGTGTATTCCGTGGCCGATTTGATCGCGCAGTTCCTCACCGAGAGCGTCTGACGCTGGCACTGGCACTGGCACTGGCACTGTCGTGCTACTCGCTGGGGGGACCGAAGGTGCGCACATGCTCGACCAGTTCGGCGATTTGTTGCGGGCTCAGGAGATCCGCAAACGCCGGCATTGTTGGCGGTTTGCCCTCCGCGATCGTTCTCGCGATCGTCGCGTCACTGATCCCGTCCTGCCATTCGACGCTGCTCAAGCTGATCTGGGCTTCGCGTCCGCCTTGCCCATCGGTTCCGTGACATCGCGCGCAGTTTCGCTGCCACAGGAGCTCACCAACCGTCATATCGGGGCGGTCTTTTTGCGGGACCCGGTTGGGATCGACTTGGGTGTCGGGAGACTGGGCGTGGTCCTCTGGAGTCCAGACGCGAAGGTCTCCCGGGTCGCTCGAGCAAGCCGCCATGAACAGGCAGGCCAACATAATTCTGATCAACACCACGCCGCCGTAGCCTATCCGCCGATGAGACTCATCCCGACGCTCTCGTGCTCGTCCTCTGCGGATTCCAGAAAACTGTGCCCGCGGTCCTTGCCGGATAGCGACCATACCATCGCCCAGGCGAG
>JAFDFW010000413.1 GCA_019309605.1 Deltaproteobacteria bacterium
ATGAAGTGCGTGTCGACCTCGCCGGCGATGAACGCGGGGTGGTCGAGGACGCGGAGTAAGAACTCCCGATTGGTCGTCACGCCCTGCACACTCAGTGAGCGCAGTGCGCGCCGCATCCGCTGAAGCGCGAGCGCGCGGTTTTCGCCGGAGGTGATGATCTTCGCGAGCATCGGATCGTAGTGGATGCTGACCTCGCTACCCGCCTCGACTCCGCTGTCGACCCGCAAGCCTTCTGCGGGCGGCAGGTGCCAATCGACGACCTTTCCGCTTTGCGGAAGAAAACCGGCAGCCGGGTCTTCAGCGTACAGGCGAACCTCGACTGCCGCGCCTTCGAAACGAATCGCGTCTTGCGAAACGCGGAGCACTTCGCCTTGGGCGACCAAGATCTGCTCTTCCACCAGGTCGAGCCCAGTGACGCATTCGGTGACTGGATGCTCTACCTGAAGGCGTGTGTTGACCTCGAGGAAGTAAAAGCTCCGATCGGGCGCGAGGATGAACTCGACGGTGCCGGCATTCTGGTAGCCGATCGCCTTGCCACAGGAGACCGCAGCCTCGCCCATCTCGTTCCGGAGCACCGCATCGAGAGCGGTGGAAGGCGTCTCTTCGATGATCTTCTGGTGCCGGCGTTGGATCGAGCACTCTCGCTCGTTGAGGTGAATCAAGTTGCCGTGGCTGTCGCCGAGAATCTGGATTTCGACGTGACGAGATTCGTCGATGTACTTCTCGACCAGCAGCGTGCCGTCCCCAAAAGAGCTCTGGCCCTCGCGCGCGGCGGAGGCGATGGCGTCTGGGAGCCCGGCCTTCTCGCGAACGAGCTTCATGCCTTTGCCGCCGCCACCAGCGCTTGCCTTGAGCAGCACGGGAAACCCGACCTTGATCGCCTCTTTCGCGAGAACCTCCGGGTCTTGGTTCGACCCGTCATAGCCGGGAATCACCGGAACACCGGCCTTGGCGACCAAGGCCTTGGCTTCTCGCTTGGAGCCCATCGATCGAATCGCGTCTGGCGTGGGTCCGATGAAGATCACCCCCGCCTCACGGCAAGCCTCTGCAAACGCCGCGTTCTCGGCCAGGAAGCCGTACCCAGGATGAATGGCGTCGGCGTTCGTCAAAGCTGCAGCTTGGAGGATCTTGTCGATTCGCAGATAGCTTTCGCTGCTCGGGGCCGGCCCCAAGAGAACTGCTTCATCGGCATCGGCGACGAACGGCATGTGCGCATCTGCATCGGAATAGACCGCCACGGTCGCGATTCCCATCCTGTGGCAAGTGCGCATGACTCGACGGGCGATTTCGCCACGGTTGGCGATGAGTATCTTCTGAATCGTACTGCTCAACGCTCGCATGCTCCCTAGTGACGAAAGACGCCCCAAGACGTGGTCCCTTCGACGGGAGCGTTGTACGCAGCCGACAGGCAGATGGCGATCGTCGTACGCGTGTCACGCGGGTCGATGATGCCGTCGTCCCAAAGGCGCGCGGTTGCGTAAAGCGCAGTCGACTGATCTTCGATCTGCTTCTCGGTCATCGCCTTGGCGACCTCGAGCATCTTTTCGTCTACCTCGAGCCCCTTCTTCCGGGCCGCGTCGCGCTGAATGATGTCGAGGACACCGGCCAACTGTTTGCCGCCCATGACCGCGATCTTGTGGTTGGGCCAGGTGAAGAGAAAGCGCGGACAATACGACCGGCCCATCATCGCGTAGTTGCCCGCACCATAGCTCGACCCGGTCATGATCGTGATCGCCGGAACCGTACTGTTAGAGACGGCGTTGATCATCTTGGCGCCATGCTTGATGATCCCGTTCTGCTCATACTGCTTGCCAACCATGAAGCCGGTAGTGTTCTGCAAGAACACGAGCGGAACATGGCTGCTGTTGCAGAGTTGAATGAACTGCGCCCCTTTGTTCGCGCTGTCACTGAAAATGGTGCCGTTGTTGGCGATGATGCCCACGGGAAAACCGTGGATGTGCGCCCAGCCGCAAAGCATAGTCTTGCCGTACAGCGGCTTGAACTCGCTGAAGCGGGAGCCGTCGACAATCCGAGCGATTACCTCACGTTGGTCGAAGGGGACCCGCACGTCGTCCGACGCGATTCCCAACAGATCCTCAGGATCGTAGAGCGGCGCCTCCACGGGTCGCGCCCGAACCCTGCCCTGCTTTTCCCAGCCGAGATGCGCGACGATCTCGCGCCCGAGGCGAATCGCGTCCATCTCGTCTTCGGCGAGGTAGTCCGAAACGCCACTGATCGTGGAGTGCATCTCGGCGCCACCGAGCTCTTCGTGACTGGTCTCTTCGCCGGTGGCCATCTTCACGAGAGGTGGCCCGGCCAGATAGACCTGCGCCTGCTCTTTGACCATCACCACGTAGTCGCTCATGCCGGGCATGTACGCGCCCCCTGCCGTACAGCTTCCAAAGACGAGACAGATCGTAGGAATTTTGTGTTCGGAGCGCTGTGTCAGGTGACGAAAGCCCGCACCTCCCGGAACGAAGATCTGGTCCTGTTTCGACAAGTCGGCGCCCGCGGATTCGATACAGCTGATCCCTGGCAGCCGGTTCTGCTCGCAAATCTCTGCAAGCCTTCCGGTCTTCAACATGCTGGTCGGGCTGATCGCGCCGCCCTTCACGGTCGCCTCGCTCGCGAGCAGGCAGCACTCGACACCGCTGACGAGGCCTACACCACCGACGACCGAAGTGCCGGACGTCTCGCCTTTCATCCCGCGACCTGCGAGCGGCGCGATCTCCAGGAAGAAGCTGTCGCGATCGAGGAGCATCTCGATGCGTTGACGCGGCAAGATACGGCCGCGGGCGAGATGCCTGCTCACGTACTTCTCTCCGCCACCAGCGTTGGCCTCTGTAAGCGCGTCCTTGACCTCTTGGAGCGCCGCGAGGTTGCCCTCACGGTTGCCCTCGTACGTCTCGGACTTCGTATCGGTCTTTGAACGCAGGACGGGATAACGCTGTTCGGACATGCCCTGAGATCCTAGAGCTTGCCGACGACTCCCGGCAACCAAAAAATGAATGGAGATTCAGTTTGTCTAACTTCGCTAGATTTCAGGCTATTTCTCTCCTGCATGCACGGTGGGACGCCGGTCCCGCCAGGGGCGGGCTCGCTCGAGCTGGGCCGCCAGCGCGAACATCACCGTCTCCTCGGCCGGGCGTCCGGTAAACATGACACCGATCGGAAGCCCCTCGGCATTCCAATACAACGGCACCGACATCGACGGCTGCCCGGTGAAGTTCGCAACCGGTGCGAACGGGATGAACGAGTATGTGTTTTGCGCGGCTTGATCGATGATCTTCGTGCTGCTTAGCGGTGCCTTCCAGTTCAGCGCAGCAACGACCTTTTGTGCGATCCGGTCGGCGCCGCGTGGCTTGAGCTCGCCGATGCGCAGGGGCGGCATG
>JAFDFW010000414.1 GCA_019309605.1 Deltaproteobacteria bacterium
ACACCAATCCCATGCGCAGTGCGTCGTCCGCGCCGTAGCGTCGGCCCGTCAGGAGGATTTCGCTCGCGTTCGACGAGCCAACGGCGCGCGGGAGCAGATAGCTGATCCCCATCTCCGCGCCGGTGAGCCCGTGATGAACACCCGCAAAGCAAAAGCTGGCAGATTCGCTTGCAAGCCGTATGTCTGCGCCAAGCGAAAGGCACAGGCCGCCACCGTAGGCAGCGCCATTGATCGCGCCGATGATGGGCTGCGGAATGCCGCGCATTGCAGGAATGAGTCCCGAGATGTATTGCATCGACCGAATCGCGATCCGAGACATGGGGAGCCCTTCGCAGTTCGGCGGGATTCCCATTTCGTCGAGATTCATTCCCGAGCAAAACGCACCACTCGCTCCGGTCAGGACGACGACGCTACAGTCGTTGTCTTTGTGAAGGGCGTCGAGGGCTCGGTAGAGCTCGGCTGTGAGATCGAACGAGATCGCGTTCCGGGTTTCAGGCTCGTTCAGTGTGAGGAGGCGGATGTGCGGTGCTGCGGTGCTGAGCTCGACGAGTGCCATGTAGAGGCTTTACGCGAACGCGTCCCAGCGCGCTACCATCACGCTTGTGTTGGGCCCGGCACGCCGACTATTGTGCAGGCGATGAATACCGAGCGCTTCATGCTCGCGTTTCTCACCTACGAGGAGAACGCATGACGCTGTCGCTGCAAGAGATCTCCGATCGTTTGGAGATTCAAGATCTGATCCACAACTACTCTGGGATCATCGATCAAAAGAGGTTCGACGACCTTCGGGACGTGTTCACCGAAGATGCCCACATCGATTACAGCGCGATGGGGGCGCCGGCGGGCGGGCTCGACACGATCATCGCATTTCTGCACCAAGTCATGGGCATGTTTCCCAACCATCAGCACCTCAATGCCAACGCGCAGATCACCGTGGACGGCGACACGGCCACGGGCCGTGTCATGTGCTTCAATCCCCAGGAGATTTCGATGCCCGACGGCAAGACCCACATCTTCATGTGCGGCCTTTGGTACGTCGACGAATACAGGCGCACCGACGCTGGCTGGCGCATCAGTCGCCGCGTCGAAGAGAAGAGCTACGTCTTCAATATGCCCTAGGCAGCGGTAGTGTCAGGGTGCTGGCGGGCGGCGGCTCTCGCGAGGCTGGTAGTCCCGCTTGGTGGCGCCCGTGTAGATTTGGCGCGGACGGCCGATGCGGACGTCCGGGTCTTCCATCATCTCTTTCCAGTGCGCGATCCAGCCGGGGATCCGGCCGAGAGCGAAGAGCACCGTGAACATCTCGGTGGGGATGCCCATCGCGCGGTAGATGATGCCGCTGTAGAAGTCGACGTTTGGGTAGAGCTTGCGTTCAATGAAATACTCGTCGGAGAGCGCAACCTCTTCGAGCTGCCGCGCGATGTCGAAGAGTTCGTCTTCGATCTTGAGGTATGGCAACAGGTGGTCTGCGTACTTCTTGAGGATCGTCGCGCGCGGGTCGAAGTTCTTGTAGACACGGTGGCCGAAGCCCATCAGCCTGCGCTCGCGGTTCTTCACGTGCTCCATGAAGGCATTGCAGTCGCCGCCTTCGTCGCGGATCTCCGTGAGCATGTCGATGACAGCCTGGTTGGCGCCGCCATGCAGCGGTCCCCACAGCGCGGAAATGCCAGCGCTGATTGCCGCGTATAGATTGGCCTGGCTCGAGCCGACCAGGCGCACGGTGGATGTCGAGCAGTTCTGTTCGTGATCCGCGTGCAGAATCAAGAGCACGTTGAGCGCCTTCACCAGTTCTGGGTCGGGCTCGTACGTGGGCTCTGCCGGATGCGAGAACAGCATGTGGAGGAAGTTCCCGCAGTAGCCGAGACTGTTTTTCGGATAGGCGACCGGTCGGCCCTGCCTCTTCTGATAGCTGAACGCCGCAATCGTTCGTAGCTTCGAAAGTAGGCGCGCGATGTGTTCCTGGTTGTGTGAATCCGGTTCGATGCTGTCCGGGTAGTATGCCGAAAGCGCGCTCACCATGGAGGACAGGATCGCCATTGGATGGGCGTTCGAAGGGAACCCATCAAAGAAGTGACGCATGTCTTCGTGCAACATGCTGTGGTTCGTGAGTAAGTCCGAAAACTCTTCGAGCTGCGTCGCCGTGGGAAGCTCCCCATAGATGAGCAAGTAGCTCGTCTCGACGAACGACGACTTCTCGGCGAGCTGCTCGATGGGATATCCGCGGTAGAGCAGGATGCCTTCTTCACCGCTGATGTAGGTGATCTGGCTCGTAGTCGCTCCGGTGTTCATGTAGCCGGAGTCGAGGGTGATGAGGCCGGTGTCTTTGCGGAGGCTGCGAATGTCGATTCCACGTTCGGCATTCATAAAAGTGACGTTGGTTCTACCGTGCCCCGGGCCCTTGGGCAACGGCTCTCGCCGTGGCACCCCACAGTCCGGTATCAGTAAACACGGGTAGTGAGGGCGTACGCCTATCCACGATTCGGACACATGGGCTCCCCTGAGCGCTGTTGCGCCTCAGGGGCCTTGTTTCTAGTATCGCGCACATGATTCGATCCACCCGCTTCCAGCCGCTCCTCCTTATGACCCTCGGCCTAGTGGTCGCAACGCTTGGTTGTGGCAGCGGCGGATCTGCGGGATCCGGCGGTTCCGGAGGTGCCGGCGGCACGAATGGAGGTGTCTTGCGCATTCTCGTCACCAATGACGACGGCGTGGGCGCGGAGGGTATCGACGCGATTGTCGAGGCCCTGACTGCCGACCCAAACAACGACGTCACCGTATGCGGCCCCCTAACGGACCAGAGCGGTACAGGCGACAGGACAGACTGCGCGACCGGGAACGCCACCGACACGACCACGCAGAGCGGCTATCCGGCGACGGCCGTCGATGGCTGCCCCGCAGACGCCGTCAACTACGCGCTCGATCCGGCGAACGGCCTCTACGCCGCAGACAGTCTTCCTCACGTGGTGATCTCCGGGATCAACGAGGGCCAGAACGTGGGCGAGCCGGTCGTGGGGATCTCTGGGACGGTGGGTGCTGCCAAAACCGCGGCGCGTGACCACGGCATCCCCGCACTTGCTTCCTCGCAAGGCATCCCAGGGCCAGACGGTGAGTATGACTATCCCGCGGGTGTTCAGGCTGTCTTGGCTTGGCTTGCCGAGCACCGGGCTGCGCTTGCGGCGGGTGACGTGACGACCGCCGAGATCGACAGCATCAATATCCCTAGTTGCGACACAGGCTCGATCCGGGGCGCGCTTGAGATCGGTATCGCCGAGAGCTCCGCCCTCCAACCGCAAGACTGCGAATCCACGTTGGAACTGCCTCAGAACGACGTCGAAGCGTTCGTCAACGGCTACACCACGCTAAGTGCAGTTCCCGCGAACTGACCAGGAATTCTCCCGTTTTCGCCTTCGCCCTCCCGTTGTGCCAATAGCGTGATTGTCGTAACCTCGGCGGATATCCCGGAGAACTTGCAATGAATCGCTTAAATTCCCCGACGCTGCTCGTGTCGGTGTGCCTGAGCCTCGCGTCACTCGGATGTGGTAGCGGGGATGCTTCCGGCGCTGCTGGCGGCAATCGAGGCACCGCTGGCGCAGGTGGGGCACCCGGCTCAAGCCTCTTGCCGGGCCTCGGCTTCGTGGCGTCCTCGTTTGGCTTCTACTACCCCGCCGACCCCGAGACGAGCCTCGATGGGTTCAATCTCGACGACCGCGTTTCGAGCAGCGATTCGCCCGCGGCGGCTGAGTGCGTCCACGACGACTTCAGCGGGCCCAACGACGAACCGGGTATCGACTACGGATTCCTCGACATCATTCGCAACGACGAGATGCGCGAAGATGGGAAGTACGTCTTCGGTGGCTTTCGGGAGGGGCAGATTGTCGACGGAGTGATTAGCGGAGCGACCAAGAACGGGTCGATGACAATCCTATTGCAGGTCCAGGGCCTCGACGACCCTCAGAACGACGAGGATGTGCGGGTGCAGATCTTCGGCAGCGAGGACTCGCCAGCACTGGGCACCGATAATTCCGTGCTGTCTGGCGCCACATTAGGCATCCACCCCGACGCTCGGTTTCACAGCGGCGAAGTGTCTGGCGCTGTCGTTGATGGCGTCCTGATCGCCGGCCCGATCGACCTCCTCTTCCCGGTCGACATCATGATCGTGCGGGACGAGATGCTCATCCATGATAGCTGGCTGAGGATTGAGCTCGGGGATGGAACGTTCGAAGGAACCGTATCCGGCTACTGGGACGTCGCTAACATCCGCGACGTCATCGGGACGCCCACGACCCAGAACGGCAACGCCGCGAACTTCACGATCGAGCAGTTCGAGGCAGGCATGGCGGAGTTCGCCGACGGCGACTACGACGCCGACAGCGGTCTGTGCAATTCGTTCAGCATCATGTTCCGGATCCAGGGGCTGCAGGCCTTCCTTGTGGACTCGGGTGAGCATGGCGGCATGGGAGGAAGCTGTGGCCCCGCCGACGATGGAGGCCAGCCGCCCCTCGAAGATCAGTGCGTCAACGATGCCGATCAAGCTGCCCTCGACGCGCTCGCGACCGAAGAGCTCAGCGCCGCCGCCGTTCTGGGCATGATCGCAGCGGACTGCCCCCTCAGCGCATGCACCGGGGAAATAGGCAATGTGCTTGCCGACGGCTCCGAAGCGGCTCGCAACGCGTTGGGCGACTGTATCGCTAGTTGTATGACCGAGCAGACCGGACTGTCCACCGGTTGCACCGGTTGCTACGGCTCGATTGCAGCTTGCTCGACGGGCTGCTGCCTCGTCCCGTGCGCGGCCGATCCCGGTTCCGCGGAGTGCGCCGATTGCGCCCTCGAAAACTGCATCGACGTCAACGCCTGTACGGGCCTGTGACAGGCTGCAACTCCGGCGTCGGCAAAGAGACGCTCCGCGTTTTTGCGAAGCGTGACGCTCAGGTCAATGCGGCGGTCGCAGCTACCACCCGCGTCCACGAGCCCTATGTTAGGCAGTACCGATGAGGAGCGACCATGAGCCTTGTTAACCAAACCTGTGTGCCCTGTAAGGGTGGCGTCCCTCCAATGGAGAAGCCGCGCGCCGACGAGTTGTTGCGTGAGCTCGACGAAGGTTGGTGCCTGAACCCCGACGGGCACCTCGAACGAACGTACACCTTCTCGAACTTCGTCGACGCGATGGCGTTCGCCAATCGCGTGGGCGACATCGCCGAGGAGCAGAATCACCACCCCGACCTCTACGTTGCCTGGGGCAAGTGCACCGTCGAGATCTGGACGCACAAGATTCAGGGCCTGACCGAAAGCGATTTCTATTTGGCCGCCAAGGCCGACCACGCGCTCTGATCGCCGAAAACGGGCGCATTTTTTTCGCGTCAGGTTGTGCGCTGGAATCCGGTATTCTCGCTCGCGTGGCACCCCCACGCATGCGACCGCGTTTCGAATTGCAGCTTCCGGTCACTCGGAAAGCGTGGCTTGATGCTCTCGGTTTGGCGCTCCAGAACAACGCTGAATCACTGCACGGACAGGTGTTTCGAAAGCATGCAGTCGTGCAAATGTGCGATGGAGAGCGCACGTTCTGGTCACCTTAT
>JAFDFW010000415.1 GCA_019309605.1 Deltaproteobacteria bacterium
AGTACCGGGACGCCGAACAAGAGCGGGACGACGATGCCTCGTACTGAAGCGGTGAACACGTTTCCTGCAAGAACGACCGACAGCATTGCGATCGGATCCGGGGCTTGGTCGGTCCCTTTCTGTGCGCTCTGGGCCAACCCACGCATCGCATCCTCGGTCATGGTGTCGAGGGTCGTGCGGGCCGCCCACTCGACCATGGGGATGCTCAGCCCGGTCGTACGCGATAGGGCGTCGCGCCCGTCCTCGGCCTGCCGCGCAAGGGTTCTGGCCGCCTGGGAAAGCCAATGCGCCCGCTCTTCGAGGGTTGATACGCGCAGCGCCTCGCCCGCTTCGAGAACGGAAGCGGCGCGAGCGCGGACCACAGACGCGTCGTCGGTCACTGCGCCCCCAAGGCCTGGTCCGCGGCAAGCGAACAGCCTCGCGGAGTCGCGCCGGGCGCGCGGCCAAGCACGACGATGCCGTCGTCCAGCCGCTGTGCGAGGTCGGCGGTCTGGATGCAGCAGACCGAATCCAAGTTCGCCGTGTCGTCGATTCGAAGGATGCCGACCGATTCGCCTTCGACCGGGAGCAGCGTGTCCGGGTCGACGGGTGTCGCGCGAACCCACGGGGGGACCCATAATCGCCTCGCCCCGGCGGACCCTCCGATGTGCTCGCGCAGCGTCGTGTCGTACATCTGGGAGCTGAGCTCGGTCGCTCCGAACTCGTTGATGATCCGCGGACCCTCGACGTCGTACCGTGTGTGGATCGCTTCCAGGAGCACCTCTCGGTCCACCTCGCGCGAGCGGCCCTTGTAGCCCCCGGTTTGCATGACGCGGCTCCCTCGGGGGAGCTCGAATCGCCGATCGCCCAGCCCATCCTCGGCGTGCACGAAGGCGAACGAGGTGCCCAGCACGGCGACCGGCTCGCCTGAGGCCTCCGCGCCGCGAAGCTGCTCAGTCAGGAGCTCGATGTCGAGCGCGCCACTGCGCCAGACCCATGTGCACTCTGTTCCGAACCATTCCGCAAATCGCGCCAGCATGTACTCCAGCGACGAGTCGGGCGCTTCGTCTTCATGCGGGGCCAGCATGAGCAGTCGCATCTTGTCGACGTCTGGAAACAGCATGTGGCGAGCCGCCACCCGCGCGGCGAGATCGTAGAGATCGAGGTCGCAATACACGTGGACGCTTCGCTCGGAGGAGGTCGTCCCCGAGCTCCGGAACGTGCGGAGATCGTCTTTCTCGGGGTGCGCCGCGATCCGTCGAAATCGGAAGACGTCGGTGGGGAGGGCAGGGGCCCATGCGCCATGTCGTTGCAGGCGCCCGTACTCGGGAATTCGAGTGGCCTGCCAACTGGCAAGGTCTTCGATGAGTTCATCTCGCGCCGTGGTGCCCACGTTCGCGCCAGCCTCGAACCTCGCGATTAACGCCTCAATGCGGACCTTCAGCTCGGCACGGCGGCTCACGGTTCCTCCAAAACGCCTTGGAGTGAAGCAACAAAGCCTCCGAGCTGGGCGTCGCTCACCGTTACCGGCGGTGCCAACTGAAGCACGTCTGCGCTGGTGCCGGCGGGTAGCACGAGGTACCCACGTTCGAGGAGCGCGCGGCTGAGGGTGAGTGCCTTCATGGGTGTCTCCAACTGCAGACCGAGCATCATCCCCGCGTGCCGCACTTCCAACACTCCGGGGAGTCGTTCCGCGCAGAGCGCTGCGGCGAGCGCGTCGCCTCGGGCGGCTGCTCTGTCTACGAGTTGCTCGCGCTCGATCAGTTCGATCGTCGCGAGCGCGGCCGCGCATCCAAGTGGGTCTCCGTAGAACGTTCCCGTGTGAATTGCCTCGCGGTCTGGGGCGCCCCATGCGCGCATCACCTCGTCGCTTGCGATACATGCGCTGACCGGCAAACCCCCGCCCAATGCTTTCCCTACACAGATCACATCCGGGGTGACGCCGTCGCCGACGGACCGCCACCAAGCGCCGCAGCGGCCGAGGCCGGTAAAGATCTCATCGACGATCAGGAGTGCGCCGTTCTTCTCGCAGGAGCGTTGGAGCGCTTGGAGAAAACCGGATGGCGGGAGACGAACGCCTGCGCGTCCCTGAATGGGCTCGACGATCACTGCCCCGATGCCGCTCCAATCCTCGGGCAGCGTTCGGAGTGCCGCGTCGATGCTGACGCCGTCCCCGGGCCATGTCGCGAAGTGAACGTCCGGTTGTAGCTGCGCCTGAAATGGCGCACGAAAGCGGTCGGCAAACCCGGACACCGCGAGCGGACCATAGGTCAAGCCGTGGTAGCTGCCTTCGAACGCGACAACTCCCGTTTTCCCGGTCGCCATCACCGCGGTCTTCAGCGCCGCCGTCACAGCGTCTGCGCCGCTGAGCGAAAGCATCGCGCGCGCTTGCGGCCAAGGGGCTAGCGCGCAAAGCCGTTCGAGGAGCTCAATCTTCACGTCAGATGGATGCAGGTCGCCGAGTGCGTGTAGCAGTCGGTCGGCCTGGCGCTTCACGGCAGCGACGACCTCCGGATGACGGTGCCCCACGAACGCCACACCGAACCCCGAGGTGAGATCGACGTATCGGTTGCCATCGGCATCGACGACGTTTGCCCCCCGCGCTTCGACCCAGACAATTGGGTCGTGGCTCGCGCCGGTTTGCTCTTCACGCCGCCTGCGCCGGGTGGTCAGCGCCGGGCACTCGCTTGCCGCGAGGCGTTCCACCCATGCTTGCCCAACGGCCGCTGGAATCGGGTTTCGGATGGCCGGAAGTGCGTCTCCGTCAGTCACCATCGTGTCTTAGCACGGCACTGCTTCGGACCGCCTTCGGCGGTGCCTGCCTAGCCGCCGAACGGTTTGGGCTTCCAAGGATAGAAGACCACCGCGTTTTCACGCGCTTTGCGAAGCATGTCGTGGCCGTCGATCAGTAAGATGTCGATTTCCACATCGTGCGTTCGGCCGGCTTCGCAGAGATCTTTGATGATGGCGGTCACGTTGTCCCGGTAGTTGTCGGTGACTCGTAGGCCGATCGCCGGTGTCGGGTCTCCGGACGGACGCGCGACCTCGCAGTACGAGGCCCATTCGATCTCGAAATAGCCTCGCAAGATGTCGGCGAGCGACTTGAGCAAGGCCTCGTTCGGCGCATAGCGCACAGCGACTAGTTTGATGCCGTCGCCGATCGAGGGCGCTGCGACCCGCGCCGGGCGCTGCGTGGCAGGGCTCTCGGTCTCTTCGGCCGGCTCCTCGGTCTTCTCGGGCGGCGCATTCGGCTCCACGGGGGCCGCCCCCACGGGACCAATCGCCGGCAGCTTTAGCTTTCCCGGCTCGAAAGAAGGGAGCGGCTGAGCGGCTGGTGCCGTTGGTGCGTCGGAGGTGAGCTTCGGCGCAGTAGAGGAAACAGGATAGTTCGACGCCGGCTTAGCGATGTC
>JAFDFW010000416.1 GCA_019309605.1 Deltaproteobacteria bacterium
GCCCGACGCGCGCGCGGTGCAGCTCAACCGTGGGCTCGCCCTTCTCGCTCAAGATCTAGGCGAGCAATCGAAGGAAGCGTTTCTCGCCGCCGCGGACCCTGCTGCGTCTCCGACCACGCGAGCGGACGCCTACTACAACCTCGGCATCGCCTACGCCCGAGAAGGGGACGCGATTTCGCAACAGGAGGAGTACGAGCAGGCGTCGGCGCATTTCCGCGAGGCAGCCGACGCCTTCAAACGATCCCTTCGCGTGCGCCCCGGAGACCGCAACGCCGCCTGGAACCTCGAGTACGCGATGAAGCGAATTCGAGAAGAGGAGGAGAAGCAGGACCAGCAGGACCAGCAAGACCAGCAAGACCAGCAAGACCAGCAAGACCAGCAAGACCAGCAAGACCAGCAAGACCAGCAAGACCAGCAGGACCAGCAGGACCAGCAAGACCAGCAGGACCAGCAGGACCAGCAGGACCAGCAGGACCAGCAGGACCAGCAGGACCAGCAGGACCAGGACCAGCAGGACCAGGAATCCGAGTCCGAGAACGAGAGCGGGAAAGAACAAGAGCAACAGCAGCCGATCCCGCGAGACGAGGTCCAACGATTCCTCGACGCGCTAGAACAGAATGAAGAGAACCTGCCGCTGCAGCGCGCCCGTCGTCGGAACGCAGGGCGGCCGCCGCCGGAGAAGGATTGGTGATGCGCCTGCTCACGCTCGCGTTGGCCACAGCGGCCGCCATGCCCTGGGCCGCGCCGGCTGCCGCCACGCCGGAGGTGACGGTGACCCTCGGGGCGACGCCCACGCAACTGAGGGTTGGAGAGGTGACGCGGCTCGAGGTTAGCGTCCGAGCACGCGGGGGGCGGATTCAGAAGCTGGACCTCAGCGACCTCGAGAAGTACCCGGAGTTGGAGATCATCTCGCGTCAGACGGTGCGCCCGATGCAGTTCAGCTTTGGCTTTGGCTCCAAGGTTCAGAAGGAGTCGAGCATCACCAACATCTTCGTTCTGCGCCCCACGATCGCCGGCACCTTCGAGTTCGCGCCGGCGGTGGCCAAAGTCGATGGTGAGATCTATCGCAGTGGGTCTCTGACGCTGGTCGTCCATCCCGGATCGGGCGATGCGACCGGTGGCGCCGACCCGGGGGTAACGCACGAAGCGGCAGTGGATTCCGAGCTTTCGGGCGCGCGCTACGACGAGCGAGCCTTCCTGCGGACCGTCGTGGAGCCGAAGGAGGTCTACATCGGGCAACAGGTCAACGTCACGGTGTACCTCTACACGCGGCTGCGGCTGTCGCCTCAATCAGTCATGCCGAACAAACCGTCGATGGATGGGTTCTGGGTGCACGACGAGCCGATCACGAGCTTGCAGTCTCAGACGGTCCCGGTGAAGGGCGCGAACTACCGCGCCTATGTGGTCCAGCGTTCCGTGGCGTTTCCGCAGCGATCGGGCGAGCTCACGATCGGCCCCCCGAAGGTCACGTTCGATGTCGGAGGAGGAAGTCTCTTCGACTCCCGGGAGCGCGTTGAGCGTGTCGGTGTGCCGGTCACAGTGAACGTCAAGCCGCTCCCGGAGCCCGGCCCGCCCGGCGCCGTCGTTGGACGGTACACCGTTCGTGCGTCGCTAGATCGCACCGCCGCGGACACGGGCGACGCCGTGACCCTCCGCATCGATGCGACGGGCCTCGGCAACTTGCAGGATCTTCGCATTGGTTTGCCGCCCCTCCTCGGGGTGCGAGCGCTGCAACCCGCGATCCGCGATCAGCGAAGCTTCCAAGGCGGCAATCTCGCCGGCACCCGATCGTGGGAATGGATTTTGATCGCCGAAGCTCCGGGTGAGCACAGGGTTCCGCCGATTGAGCTCCACTTCTTCGACCCCGACACCGAAGAGTACGGCGTGGTGAGGACGCCCTCACTCGCGTTCACGTCGAGCGGTGCGGCCAAGCCGCCCCAGCCCGCGATTGAGCCAGTCGACACGCGACGCAAGCCCAGCGCTGCGGCATTCGGTCCGATCCGGATGTACAGCGCGTTGACGCGAGACGAGACACCTGTGCGTGACCGGGGCTGGTTCGCGTGGCTTCTCGCGGTTCCGCCGATGCTATTCGTCCTCCTCATGATCGGAGCGGGCGCCGCGCGTCGTCGCGAGCGACGCAGTGCCACGGTCGGCGCCGTTCAGCGGCAGTTGATTCGCAGCGCAGAGAACGCACTCCAGGCCAATGACCCGAGGTCCTTCTACGACCGCATCGTCGCGTCGATCACACATGCCCTCGATTCCCGACTCAGTGAGCCCGTCGGAGGCATGCCCCATGCAGCGCTCCGCACGCGTCTCGTCGCGGACGGCTTCGACGATGATTTGGTGCAGCGGGTGATCAACGAGCTCGAGGGCGCCGACTTCGCACGCTTCGCAGCTTCCGGGGTGAGCAAGGACGAGATGGAGCGGTGTCACCAACGAACCGCCGCGATCATCGAACGGGTGAACCGTTCGGGGAGGAAGACGTGATGCGCCCCTGGTACGTCGCGCTGGCGATCCTGATTGCACCCGTGGGCGCAGCCGCGCAGCAACCGGGGCAAGCATCCGGCGGCTCGTCTCTGACGGGGATCTTCGAAGCGGCAAACCTCGCAGCATCACGAGGCGACCACTCCGGTGCGATTTCCAACTACCGCAAGCTCACCGAAGCAGGCGTCCGGGACCCCGACGTCTGTTTCAACCTGGCAACTTCGTTCGCACAGTCGGGCGACTACGCGCGCGCGATCCTCAACTACGAGCGAGCTCTCACGCTACGGCCGAGCGACAGCAAAGCCTCCGAGAACCTGCGAGCCGCGGAAAAGGCGTTGGAGGAACAGCGCGCCGAGGCAGAAGGTGAGGCGATGCTCCAGCGCAGCAGCTCGATCAGCGACGCTGTCTACGGAGGCATATCAGAGGACGCGCTCGCCATCGCGCTGCTGCTAGCCAACTTGCTGTTCTTTGTCGGTCTCGGCTGGGCATCCATTGGCCGCGGAAGAAACGGATGGCTCTACGCACTGCTGGTCTCGGCTGGCGTCGCTCTTGTTTTCTGTGCGCTTGGGCTGAGCACCAAAGCAGGCCTGCTCCGGGACGGCCCACGCGCCGTGGCGCTCGACGACCGGGTCATCCTTCGCGAGGGGCCGGATCCACGAGCGCAGATTCGGGGCGAAGCCCGGGGCGGCGACCGGGGAGAGATGGTCGATCACGATCGCGACTTCGTGAAATTGCGAGTGGTTAGCGGGCTCGAAGGCTGGACGCCGCGCTCTGGGGTCGGGCTGATCGACCCGGACGATGGTGTCCATTGACAACGCAACTCAACAGAACGAGGATGCGGCCCGAGCTCGTGAATCTAGGAGCAATGAAACGATGACGACCGACTCCGCGACCAAGCTTGAGCTCGCTGCCCGCCGAGATCGTCGAAGCTTCAGACGGCGAAGAAGCGCTTCGCCTGGTGCGGCGCGAAAAGCCCGCGCTCGTCGTACTCGACGTCATGATGCCAGGGATGAGCGGTTGGGAGGTGTGCCGCGCAATCCGTGAAGATGAAGCCTTGGGAGGCACCGGGGTCATCATGTTGACGGGCATCGGCGAGCGCCTCAACGAAATGACGTCACCGCTTTACGGGGCCGACGGATTCCTCGACAAGCCCTTCGAGCTCGACGACCTGACCGACAAGGTGCGCGAGGTCCTCGCAAGCCGAGAATCCGCCTGAACTTTGGCCTCGTTGCCGCCTATGCAGTATATGCTACCCGGCTGACGATGCCCTGGAAACGCGCCGCCATCATCGTACTCGCCATCGCGACTGCGAGTTGCTCGAAGAAGGCGGAAGAAGCGCCCGTTGTCGAAGCAGAGTGGCCCAAGCACGGGCTCACCGAAGCTCAGGCGAACGAGGTGCTTGCGCAGGTGGGAGATCGGACGATCACGGTTGGTGAGCTTGCCGACCGTCTCGCGTCGCAGTCTCCTTATCTACGCGCGCGCTTCGAAAGTCCCCAGCGCCGCAAGGAGCTCCTCGACAATCTCGTTCGCTTCGAGCTCCTCGTGTACGAGGCGAAGCGGCGCGGTTACGGAGACCGGCCGGAGATCATTCGCGCACGCCGCAACGCAATGATCCAGCAACTCGTGAAGAAGGAAGTGGACGAGCCGCTCGAGGCCTTGGTCATCACGGACGAGGAGGTCCAGGAGGTCTACGACGCCAATCCGCTCGAGTTCGATCGTCCCGGGCAAGTGCGGGCGAGTGACATCTTCATCGGGCACCGCGCGCGAGCAAACAAGCTGCTCGCCCGCGCAAAGAAGGCCGATCTCGCTGGCTTTCGCAAGTTGGCCCGCGAGGAATCCGAGGACGAGAAGACCAAGGTCAATGGTGGGGACCTCCCGTTCTTCGAGGCGACTGGGGAGGGTGAGCCTACGGCGGCCATTCGCACGGCCGCGTTCTCGCTCGACAAGGTGGGCGCCGTGTATCCCGAGCTGATCGAAGAGGGCAACGGCTTCCACATCATCATGCTCACCGGCAAGCGCGCGGCGCTGAAGCGGACCTACGAGCAGGCCAAGCGGGCGATTCGTCACAAGCTGACTCGCGAGAGGAAAGACGCCGCCATGGAGGCCCTGACGGAGCGACTTCGAAAAGAGGTCGAGGTAGAGATCGACTACGATGTGCTGAAGAGCATCGAGGTCGACATGCCGGAGTTCCCACAAGGCCACTGATGACCCGCCTGTTCGTCACCACGTTCGTCCTCGTGCTCATGCTTAATTCGGCCAGCGCAGACGTCGTCGAACGGGTCGTGGCCACGGTGAACAACGAAGCGATTTTTCTCAGCGACCTCCGAAAGCGCGCGGTTCCGTTTCTTCCCCAGATTGCCGAGGCGTCGACGGAAACGGAGCGGATGTCCCTTCTCAAGGAGCTCTACGAGGATCTGCTCACCTTCCTGGTGGACGAACAGCTCATTCGTCAACTGGCCGGGAGCAGCGGTATCCGCGTGACGGACGCAGACGTCGACAGCGCGGTCGAAAACCTCCGGTTACAGAACAACATGACCGAGGAGGAATTCCAGAAAGCTCTAGAGTCACAGGGGCTCAGCCAAACGCAGTACCGCCGAGATCTCAAGCGACAGCTCATCCGGCTCAAGGTCATGAACGAGCGGGTACGCTCCCGAGTCAACGTAACCGAAGAGGAGGTCAGAGCGCGCTACGAGCAGCGCGCGCGCGCGCAAGGCAGCGAGCTACGCTTTGAGGTCTCGCACGTCGTGGTTCCCGTCGCACAAGGAGCCTCGGCAATCCAAGTCGCGGCGAAGCGGCAAGAGGCCGAGACGCTCCGGGCCTCGCTCACGCCCGAAAACTTCAACGCGCGCGCGCCGCAACTAGGCGGCGGCGACCTCGGTTGGCTTACCCAGGGTGACCTACCCGAAGAATTGGAGCGCGCGCTCTTGCCGCTCAGCGCCGGAGAGATCAGCAGCCCCGTGAGAGGCAGCTCCGGGTTCCACATCTTCTTTCTTCAGGATCGCCAAGTTGGCGCCGGCTTCCCTTCGTACGAGGAAATGAAGCAGGAGCTCTCTCGAGAGATGATGGACGC
>JAFDFW010000417.1 GCA_019309605.1 Deltaproteobacteria bacterium
AAGATCGTGAACGAGTGGATCCCAGCTTTGATCAGCTGAATCGCTGCGCCGATCCCCGCAAAGCCGGCGCCGATAATCGCGATCGGAAAGTCATCCCCTTGTTTCATCGGGGCGGAGGCTAGAGCACCGATGGCGACAGCGCCAGCGTCGCCGGCGCAGAATCTGCGCGTCAGGGCGCGGCAGTTAGAGCCTGAACCCGATCTGGAACAGGAAGGTCCTTGGTGCGCCTGCAGCGATGTGCCTGGCCGGTTGGCCGGTGGGAGGCGTGCTTGGGTCCCAGTTGGACTCGAACACGAACTCCTGGGCGGCGTATTGCGTGTTGAGCAGGTTGAAGACCTGGAAACCGAGCTCGAGGAACCACCATGACAGGCCCGCGTTGAGCTCGAGCAGGTTTACGCGGGGAGAGCTCTCCGAGAAACGCAGGGGGCGCTCGCCGAGGAAGGTGTAGCCGAAGCCGAGCTTGCCGTGCAAAGGGTGCTTGCCGAGGTCGACCAAGTCTTCGGAAGCCCCGACGTCGAGGCGGAGAAGCCACGGTGGGACAAATGGGATCGGGTCTCCGGCTTGAAGGCCGGAGGGAGGCTCGCCGGGCTCTGGCGGAGGTGTTTCGTCGAGAGTGGCCTTCACGTACGTCAGCGAGAACGCGCCGTAGAGCCAGGGCAGGGGGCGTGCCTGCGCGTAGAACACTGCACCGACGCGGGTCGTTGGTCCGATCGGCTCGAAGCGCGCTTCATGAGCTTCGAAGATCAGGTCGTTGTTCATCTTGGTAAAGAAGCCAGTCAGCGCGAGCTTGAGCTCGTCGTTCTTCCCAACTCGCGAGCGCAAGCCGATGTCGGCCGAATTCACCTTTGTAAAGGGCACGCTTTCGTTTTCGATGAGCACTCGGGCTTGGGGTGAGCGGAAGCCTTGCCCGTATGCGAGAACGACGTCGAGCTCCTCAATGGGCTTGACCGTGACTGCGGTGCGCGGGCCAACGGCGACACCGGCCGCGGTGCGCCGGTAGGGTACAACGCCATCCGGAGACACGCTCTCCTGCGAGTCCGTGATGTTGTAAAACAACATGTCCGCGCGGATGCCGCCCGTAACGTTGAGGTACTTCGTGAAGTCCCAGTCTAGATCGAGCCACATGCCAATGTCGGTTTCGGCGATGTCGGCGTCGATGCGCTCTTCGTAGACGCGGTTTTGTGGCGCCTCCACGAGATCGAGCTTCTGGTCGATCAGGTCGACGCGACCCGAAAGACCAAGCTCCACGGTTCCCTTCGCCCAATTGGCGGGCGTGAATTGATGGGTTCGGTGGCGCGCGTTACCGCCGACCACGAAGCGCCGGTCGAGCTGTTCGATGAGGTCGCCCGGCGTGTCCCCGACGGCGTCGGTTTCGAGAAATCCCGAGAAGTTTTCCTTCAACCGGAAGTCGTGGAACTGAAGCCACAAACCGAAGCTCGAGTTGCGCTTGTTCTCGCCGCGGTGCTCCCCGGAGAAGCCGAGCATGGTGCTGAGGTTCGAGCCGCTTTGCGCGCGCGCGGTGTCGAACGGGTACGCATCGAGCCAACCGACGTCGCCTGCCTCGATGTCATCCAAACGCAGTACGCCAGCGAGGTTGTAGCGCGCGCCGGCAAAGCCCCCGTGAACCCGAAGGTGCCACTTCTCACGGCCAAAGCCGTACTGGAACATCGCCGAGCCGTCGATGCCATCGCGATTCTCGCCGAAGCCATCGGTTCGACGAAGTTGAAAGGCGCCAAACGTGTCGGGGTCACTGCCCTCTGGCGCGAAGATCGCGACTTGTCGAAACGTGCGGAACGAACCGAGGTCGGTTTTTGCGTAAACACCTCGCTGATCAACGCCGAGCTCGTAGTCGATCGTGCCCGCAATTGCGAAGTCGCCCTGCACCGGATCGTACACGCCTTCGGTGACACGAAGCTGCCGCACCACCTCCGGAATGATGAAGCCTTGATACGTGTACCCTTGCCCGTGGATGTGCGACGGCTGGTTGATCGGGATGTTGCCGACCTTGAATTCGATGTCTTGCCCATGCTCCGAATCAAATCCACGCAAGAAGAAGCGTTCGCCAACCGCGCCACCCTCGGGCGTCGACGCGTAGAGGCCGGGGACACGCTTGAGGAGATCGTTCGCCGAGAAAACCGGAGCAGCGTTGAGGATGTCCCGATCGATCTCGAAGTCAGCAGCCCCACGCCCACCGCTCCGAAGCCGCTCCGCATCCACGCGCGCATCCGTGCGATAGGCGTCAGTGCCAGTGTCAGCGCCAGCGTCAGTGGCCGCGCCGGCGCCGGCGTACGCGCCCGTGTCGTCGTGCACCCCGACCTCCGGCTCCTCGAAGTGCACAGCAACCCGAATTCGGCTCGCAACAGGCGTCCCGTTCCTCGTTGCCGGCTCGAACGTCCACGTCTGAATGGCCTCCACGGCGGCGGCGTCGAAATCCGCTCCGGCGGAATGCTCCAGGACGACGTCGGTGACCTTTGCGTCAGCGGTCACCGTGACCAGCAGGATCACCGTCGGGTGCAAGCCCCTGCCCTCTCGTCCCGGGGGGAACGTGGGTGGTGGTGAGTCGAGCAGATGCGGCGGGTGCAAGCCGGTGTCAGTGTCAGGCTTTGGCTCGCCCTGTGCGTAGATCGGTCCCGCTGCCCACAGGGTCAGGACCCCGAACACGATTGCGCTCGCAATGTCTCTTCGATTCCTTCTCACTCGCTACTCCTACCCAACGCAAAGACACACCACCCCGGCACGGGTGGGCGAAGCCCCGTGGACGATGCGAAGCATCGACTTTACGGGGGACGAACGTTAGGCAGGAGGTGAGTTCTTCGGAGCGATTCGGAAACGGGAAGTATCGGTAGCGACGAATGCGTCTGCGAGCGCGAAGCCGCGTCGGGCTTCGCAAACACGTGTGGACGTCAGCGGGTCAGCGATTGAACCGATGGCGTCTCGTCGGTCCACCGACGGCGTGCAATGATCGTGCGCCTGTTCCGACCCCGCATCGGGCGTGCCGTGCACCGACGGCGCGTCGGAATGCGCGTGCTTCCCAGCCACGTGCTGATGTGCGGCGCCATTGTGGACCAGCTCACCATGCTCGGTGCACCGCGCGTGCTCGACTAGAAGCATGTGGCCGCTGCTCGACCCTTGGAGAAACAGGATTAGCAGCCCTGTGAGGACCCAAACGCGCCGAATCATTAGGGATCCCGATGGCTGGTACTGCGAAATAGGCATGGCTGGGCGCAAAGTATTGCTCAAGCCCTGAACGGATCAATCAGGCGTCGATGTGCGCTGGAGTGGCTCACCCAACGGGGCTACACCTTTCGTCTCTCCCGCACGCTACGATCTAATGGGCCTTGGGGGGCCCGACTGCTGATGTCGCGACACGATCCCACCGAGTACTGATGTCGCGACACGATCCCACCGAGGTTACACGGCGCCATGTCTTTGCGCAGAAGGGGCTCTCCGAGAAGCAGGAGCAGGCTCGCATCGTCGTGCTCGCAGGGAACCTGGCTGGCGACAAGTACGCGATCGACGCGGAGCTGACTTTTGGTCGCGGCGACAGCGCGAAGGTGAAGATCGACGACACGCTCGTATCACGACTGCACGCGCGCATTTTTCGGCGTGAAAACGGGGCCTACGTGATCGAGGATCTCGACAGCCGCAATGGCACACAGGTCAACGGCATGGCGGTCGTGCGGCAGGTGCTGACATACGGCGACCGCATTCAGGTCGGCAGCTGCCTGCTGCTTTTCGCGCATCACGATCCGATGGATGAGCAGGTCGCGCAGCGTCGCAAGCTCGAGGCCATTGGGCGGCTCGGGACGGGCGTTGCTCACGACTTCAACAATCTCCTTGGCGCGGTGAGGGCAAGCATCGACTTTCTGAATGGGCTTTCGGGCGACACCAGGGTCAGCGAGCCCGATGTGCGCGAAGCATTCAGCGACATTCGCACGGCGGCAGCGGCTGCGACGGAGATGACCAGCCGCTTACTCGGATTCGCGCGCGAGGTGGAGCGAAGTCATACCGAGGTCGACTTGTCCGAGCTCTGCCACCACGTCGTTCAGCTCGCTCGCCGCACGTTCCACCGGAGCATCGCCATCGAGGCCCACATCGACCGTGGCCTCAAGGTGACCGGCGACCGGGGGCAACTTCACCAGCTCTT
>JAFDFW010000927.1 GCA_019309605.1 Deltaproteobacteria bacterium
TTCATCTAGGCGATAGTGCGGGACAGACCGGCCGCCGCAGGCGTTCGGGACTACTCGACTCACAAAGAAGGAAGGGACAGCTCTCGCGGGCTGTCCTTTTTTTCGTTCTTGCGGAGGGTGAGGTCGCTCACAAGATCGTAAGGGCGTGCGCAGCGACCCTTTAGGGTGTAGCTTGAAAGGCTCTCGCTGAAGGAGCCTTCTGATTGCTGCCCCAAGGGATTAAGTTCTATCTGCTACTCACTGCCGCCCTCGTCGTGGGCTGCAATGGATCGATCGGCGGCAGTAGTGAGCGCTCCATCAACGACGACGTCGCGAAGGGCCTGTGCGTGGTCGATACGCCGATCCGGCGCCTGACCCGGTTCGAGTACAACCGCACCGTCCGCGATCTGCTCGGCGACACGAGCAATCCGGCCGACGGGCTTCCGCCGGAAGAAGAAGTCGCGGGTTTCAACAACCAAGCGGCCGCGCTGACGAGTAGCGATCTCCTGATCGAGCAGTACATGAAGGTCGCCGAAGCGGTGAGCGCCCGGGCCGTCCTCGACGTGGGCGCGCATTTCGCCGGCCGCTCTTGCAGACCGAAGTCGAGCGACTCAAGGGCGTGTTTGACTGGGCGGTCAACGACCCGGACCTCGGGCGCTTCGAAGACGGCATTCAGCTCGTCATCGAAGCAGCGCTTCAATCACCTTCGTTCCTCTACCGGCCGGAACTCGGCGCAGAGACGCCCGTCGAAGGCGATGTTGTGCCGTTCACCAGTTGGGAGATGGCAACCAAGCTCTCCTACATGCTTTGGAACACGATGCCTGACGACGCGCTGTTCGCCGCGGCGGAGGCTGACGAGCTTCAGACCAAAGAGCAGATCGCTGCCCAGGCAACGCGCATGCTCGAAGACGAGAAGGCCCGGGACCTCATTCGCAACTTCCATACGCAGTGGCTCTTGCTGACCCATCTCGACAGCGTCACCAAGGATACGAGCATCTACCCGGCCTTCAGCGGCTCCCTCCGTCCCCTGTGGACGGAAGAAATCCAGGCATTCGTCGAACACGTCATCCTCGAAGGAGACGGCTCGCTCCAGACTCTGCTGACAGCGGACTTCAGCTTCATGAACGAGGAGCTCGCGAGCTTCTATGGCGGCGACGTGCTCGACCCGGTGACCGGACCGGAGTTTCGGCAGGTCCAGCTCGACCCAGACCGTCGCGCGGGCTTCCTGACCAGCGCAGGGCTGATGGCCACGCATGCGAACGTCAATCAGAGCTCGCCGGTGTTTCGTGGAAAGTTCGTTCGCGAGCAGCTGATGTGCAACACGCTGCCACCACCGCCCAACGACCTGGTGATCGAGCCGCCTGAGCTCGACCCGAACAAAACCACGAAGGAGCAAATCCCGCCTGCTCGGGGTGCCACACCCTGATGAACCCGATCGGCTTCATCTTCGAGCACTACGACGGCGTCGGGCAGTGGCGCGACCAGCAGAACGGCAAAGACATCGATGCCGTCGGTGAAGTCGTTCAGACCGATGACATCGACGGGGAGTACGACGGGGCGCTCGAGCTTGCTTCGGCGCTCGCGGCAAGCACACAAGTTCAGGAATGCGTCTCATCGCAGTGGTTCCGCTTCGCCTACAACCGAACAGTGACGCAGGAGGATAGCTGCAGCGTGGAGCAGTTGAACGACGCCTTCCGCTCTTCGAACTTCAACGTCAGGTCGCTGCTCGTAGCGCTCACGCAAACGAACGCATTCCTCTACCGCCGCGCGGTCGAGCTCGACGCAGGAGGTGCGCAGTGAAACGAATCAAGCGTCGCGCGATGCTCAAGGGCACGATCTTTGGCGGTACGGTGGCCATCGGGCTTCCGATGCTCAACGCCATGATGCCGCGAACCGGGGCTGCGCAAACAGGCACTGCTCCGAAGCGAATCGTCTTCTGGTTCACGGGCAATGGCGCCCTTCTCGAACAAGCTGATCTTCCTCGACGGGGTCGACCAGGATGTGGCCTACGACTCGATTGGCGATGGGCATCAGACGGGCATGGCCTGCGTGCTCACCAATGCGGAGATCCTTCCGTTGTGACGCGGGGCAAGAGCAGTACGTCGGCTGGGGAGGCGGCCAATCCGTCGACCAGTACATCGCGGACGAAATCGCGAGGGACGTCGTCACCAAGTTCAAATCGCTCGAGCTCGGCGTGCAGGTGAAGAGCTCGTCCGTGTGGTCGCGGATGTCCTACAGCGCTCCTGACCAACCGGTGCCGCCTCGGGAGGACCCGAACC
>JAFDFW010000045.1 GCA_019309605.1 Deltaproteobacteria bacterium
GCACGCTCGGCGACCTCGAACGAAGTTCGCAAGCCGCCGAGGACCATGGGCTTGATGACGACGGCGCGGATGCCGCCGCTCCCCAGTAGTCGCTCCGAAAGCTCAGCGTCGCGCAGCGACTCATCCAAGGCGTAAGGAAGCGGCAGATCCAGTGCGGCCGGCCACTCTTCGGGCGCCACCGGCTCCTCGAACAGCTCCAACTCGAGAGCCTCCAGCGACCCAGCGTGCGCGCGCAGCGCTTCGAACGGGATACGCCCGTTACCATCGAGCCGGAGGGGGAGCGTCGGATGCGTCTGACGAATGGCTTTGAGGGAGGCCAGCTCCGCGTCGAGATCGGCTCCGACCTTGAGTTTCAGGTGCGTAGCGCCTCCCGCGAGGAGCGCATCGGCGCATGCGGGCCACGATGCCGGACTGGCTTCCATCACGAGGTCGGCGATTGGAATCGGTTGACGTTTGGCATCGCCACCCAGGATCTGATGCAGCGGTTCGCCCCGCGTATGACCAAGCCAGTCGAGCAACGCGGTTTCGAGCGCAAAGCGAGATGCGGGATGCGTCAGCGGATGTCTGGCAAAGGTTTCAACCAGGAGCTCGAACGGGCTCGCGAGTGGATTCGCGATGATTGGCGCCTCCGCGAGACGGTGCAGCTCGTCGGAGGCCTCCGCCATCGAATCCGGTGAGTAGCCGGGTAGCGGGGATGCTTCTCCGAGGCCCGTCGTGCCATCGCCACGCTCCAGCTGAAGCACGGCGAACGCTCGCTTGGAGAGTGCTGCCCCGCGACCGACGAGAGATTCGGTCAGCTCGCCTTCGAGCAAGTCGACCTGCGCGTGGAGCTCCGTCACAGCGCGATCCCGATAGCAAAGAGAACGCCAAACAGGGAAAGAAGCTTGGCCGTCCAGGCTAGCGTCTGATTGAGAGCGGCGCCGCGATCGCTCACGACGGACGCAAACAGGCGAGCCGCCCAAAGCATCGTCACCAGCGGTAGGCACACCCATGCGCTGGTCCAGCCTAGAAGAAACATGAAGACGGGCGTCGCGTACGCGGCGACCAGCAAGAAGGCGTACTCCCTGACACCCCCTTGCCTTCCGAATCGAACGACGAGGGTCGTCTTACCCGCGCGCGCGTCCCCTTCAAAATCGCGCACGTTGTTCACCACGAGAATCGCCGTTGCCAAGGCGCCGATGGGGACGGACGCGGCCCAGGCGATGTCGGGAACAAACAGCGCTTGCACGAATGCCGTCCCGCACACCGCGACAAAGCCGAAGAACGCGAGCACGAATACGTCGCCGAGGCCATTGTAGGCGAGCGGAAAAGGGCCGCCGGTGTACGCAAGGCCTGCCGCCATCGAGGCAAGACCGATGACGATCACTGCGGGTCCTGCAATCCAGGTGAGGTAGATGCCTATCCCAATCGCAAGCGCGAACGTGACGATGATCCCGCGGCGAAGCTGCCCCACGGTCAGAAGGCCGGCCTGCGCTGCGCGTGTCGGTCCGAGGCGTTCTTCGGTGTCCGCTCCCTTTTGGAAGTCGAACATGTCATTCGCGAAGTTCGTCGCGATCTGAATGAGAAAGGCGCCGACGAGGGCGGCAAGCGCGGCGTCCCATCGAAAACCACCAACGTGCCAGGCACAGGCGGAACCCACAGCGACCGGCGCGAACGCGGCGGTGAGTGTAGCGGGACGCGCGGCAAGGATCCATGCACGGATCGAACCCGGGGAGGCCTTGGTCATCCGCGCGCCCTGTCCTCGATGCTCGTCAACGCGGCGGCAACGGCCGCCGGAGCTTCGAGCACGACGTTGTGGCCCACACCGTCGACCACTTCTGCATCGACGTGAGCGTTCTCCTTAGCGAGGGACTTTGCAATGCCGGAGAACTTGGAGTCGAGCGAACCCGTCATCAGCGTGATCGGAACCTTGAGAGATGCCATCGCCCGACGATAGTCCGGCATCTCCGCCAATCCGAGCACGTCTAGCGCTCGCGCGAGCCCCTCGGCGTCCTGAGCGAGACGCACGTCACGTTGTTCAGCCAACACGTCTCGCGAAACGTCGCGCTGGCTCGCGAACAACGGTGTTCCTTCCCAAGCCGCAACGAACGCTTCGAGACCTTTCTCGCGGAGCGTTTGCGCCCGGCTTGCGTCGAGCTCGTGACGCTCTGTGCGGGCCTCCGCGTCGGTCAGTCCCGGATGCACGCCGATCAACAACGCTGCGTCGAAAAGATGCGGTTGGCGGGCGAGGAGCCCCAAAGCGACTCGCGCGCCCATCGAGTATCCGCAGAGCAATCGCGGTTGCGTGGCACTCGAGGCGAGCGAGACGAGCCGCGTGACCTCGTTCTCGAACGATTCGACGTCCCTAGTGTGCCAGTCGCGCTCATGGCCGGCCAAGGCGGGGATGAGCGGGGGTGGATCAAGCTGGGCACGGGCAAGCACAGGGTTCCAGCTTCGGGGCGCTCCCGTGAAGCCGTGCAGCAGCATCCACATCAAGAAGCCTCGCGGCGAAGCGCCCGCTCGACCCGACTGGTGAGCGCGCGGCTCTGCTCCAGCGCGCTCTGCGAAGGGACGACGGCCTCGACAACGGTACATCCTTCTCGAGCGTACGCAGCTTCGAGCGCCTGCTGGAAGCCTGTCACCGTATTCGCGCTCTGAAACTCGCACCCATAGATCGCCGCTGCGCTCTCGAGGTCGGCATCGTGCGGCGTGGTGAAATAGGGGAGCCACTCCTCTTTGCCGTCCTGCGCGATCGGCAACTGCTCGAAGATCCGGCCACCCCCATTGTTGACCACCACGATGACCAGGGGACCGGTCAGCCGCGATGCCAACTGGAGCCCGTTGGTATCGTGAAGGAAGCTGACGTCACCTATCAGCAAGGTAGTGGCTCTTTCGACCCACGAGGCCACGCCGGCAGCACCGGATACGACTCCATCGATCCCACTCACACCGCGCTGGGAATACACAGCAAGCAGCTTGTCGCTCGGCGGCGCCCAGGTGTCCACGTCACGAATCGCCAAACTGTTGCCTAGAACCAGAGCGCTGGGGTCGGGCAACGCATCGAACAGAGTGCGTGCTGCGCCGGCTTGGGTGAGCGCATCGCCGGCCTGGCCGAGGATCGCGGACGCTTCGTCCCATACCGCGGACTCGGCCCACTCGAACCCCGCCACGAACTCCGGGTCTCGACGTGCAAGGTTGTAATCGGCTTTGCAAAGCGTCGTGAGAAAGGATCCAATATCTGCCTGTACGATCGCTTCAGCATTCGAGCTGGGGTCGGCCCACTCCCAGGGATGTACGACGATGCGGCGAATTCGGTCTGTCGCGCAAAGTTGTTCCCATCCTTTGGACACGGGGGCTGCTCCGAGCTGCAGGACGAAATCGGGGAGGCACATCGACCTCCCACTCTCCGTCCGCCAAATGGTATCGAACGCTCCTAAGGCCCGAGACCCAGACCAGCATCGAAACTGGCTCGAGGCTTCCGCCAGTACGACAGCCCCCGAGTGTTCGGCCAGCTCGTTGAGTGCGTCGACGAACATCGCGTTCCGCATGTCCGCTGGACCGCACAGAATCACGGGACGCGCAGCCGAATCGAGCGCCTCAGTTACGGAATCGACGACCAAGGCCGGAATGTGCTCGACGAGCTTTGGATCGAGTGGACGTGCGCGGTACAACTGCGTAAGCGGCTCGGCGAGGATCGCGTCGATTTGCACTTGCAGCTCGGCGTTCGCCGACACCGGCCCAAGCGGTTTGCGCGCCTGCGCGTTGATGTGGACCGGGCCCGGCTTGACGCCCAAAGCCTCGGAAACCGCTTGTGCAACGATTCGTCGCGCGGCCCGCAAGCTCAGCACATCGTCACGTGGCTCTCCGAGGTCTGCGAAGAAGCGAACCTTGTTTCCGTACAGGCCGATCTGATCGGTCGTTTGGTTCGCTCCGGAGCCACGCAGCTCGGGAGGTCGATCTGCGGAAAGCACGATGAGAGGCACCCCCGCCTCGCTCGCCTCGATGATCGCTGGAAAATAGTTCGCCGGCGCACTGCCCGATGTGCACAAAAGGAGCGAGGGGCGAAGCGTGCTGCGCGCCTGACCCAGCGCGTAGTGCGCGCCGGATCGCTCATCGAGCGCGCTGGCGCACTCGAGCCCCTCGTGTTCGAGGGCGGCGATCACAAACGGTGTGGAACGCGACCCTGGACTGATGATCGCGTCGCCGACACCGGCCTGGACGAAGCTGTCGATGACGAGCCTCGCCCACTGCGTCTGTAGATCAGCGGCCGTCCCCATGGAGCGCTCCTAGCAGCGCCTGCATCTTGAGCTCGGTCTCCGCATACTCCGCATCGGGATCAGAGTCGGCCATGATTCCGGCGCCAGCGTAGACCCATGCCTTCCCGTCCCGCAGCAAACCGGAGCGCAGTGCGACGACGAACTCGCCATCCCCGGCGGCATCGGTCCAGCCCACAGGCGCGCTGTACCAACCGCGCGCCTGCGCCTCGTGCTCGACGATCCACTGAATCGCTTCGTTCGTGGGAACACCTCCAACTGCGGGGGTTGGGTGCAATGCTTTCACGAGCGAAAGAATATGTGTCGGCTCGCGAAGGTGCCCCTCGATCGGCGTCTGCATGTGCAGCACGTTCGGAAGCTCGCGGACGCTCGGCTCCGAAGCAGAACGGAGTGAATCACAGAACGGATCAAGCGCCTTGAGAATCGCTCGGACCACCAGCTGATGCTCCTCGCGCTCCTTGGAGCTCGCCATCATACGCGCAGCATCGCCGTGCTCGGTCGACCCGGCCAACGCCTCACTCAAGACCGAGGGCCCTCGACGGGAAATCAAAAGCTCGGGGGACGCGCCCAAGAATGCCGCGTCTCCTTGCCACATGGCGAACCGCGTACAGCCCGGGAACCTCGCTTCGAGGCGCTTGAGCACATCGAGAGAACCCGCGCCCGTCTCGAGCTCGACGACGCAGTGCCTCGCAGCAACGACTTTCTCGAACACACCATTCTTGATGTTGCGTCGGATGTCTTCGACCTGTCGCGACCAAGTCTCGTGATCGGCTTCATCAATGCGGCGCACAGAAACGGGCGACGGAATCACGCCGATCGGCCGTTCGAGGCTATCCCAGATCGCGTCGAACACCTCGAGCACCTGCTCGGTGGTCGGGCTCTCGGGCTCACACACCGCAAGCGACAACCAAGCGCGCTCGCCGACGTGATAGGTCCACGTCGGCAACAATAGGAAACCGTCGCCGAAGCTCTCCCAAGGCATCTGTTGCGCGGCGCCCGGCGCAAAGGAGGCCCCGCCAAAGACGCGCGGCGCAGGGCTCGCTGCGTCGGCCACGTGATCGGCGCGGTCGAAGAAGTCGCCAATCGCAGACACGTTGGGCGTCAAGGTCTTCGCGACCCCAAGACCCGAACATGCGTCGGTCTGCGGTGGGTCCCACAGAATGCTGGCTTCGTTCGGAAACGCGCGAAGCAGCGCATCGGGCGGCGCGACCGGCGCCGGCACCGTCACGATGAAGTTGTCCGCCGTAGAGGTGCGCGTTCGAATGGCTTGCTCCAAGAACGCGCGCGAGGTTTCCCTAGTCGGTGCCCCTTCGAATGCGAAGGCTGCGCTCTGAGACCTCATGATGCGGCCCCCTGCGGCTCGGCGACGAACAATGTGCAGGCGCCAAAGGTCAATGGCTTCACGTCGAGAACATTCAAGCCGGAAACCTGCATCTGCCGAGCAAACTCCTCTGCGGACGGAAACGCTGCGATCGACTCCTGCAGGTACTTGTACTCGCGCGAGCCCGACAGCATCCCGCCGATCCTTGGAATCACTTTGCGGACATGAAAACGAGCGATGGGGCTGAGCCAGCCTACGCTCGGCTCGCCAAGCTCCAGCACGGCGATGCGTCCACCGGGCTTGGTCACCCGCGCCATCTCCGCAAGCGCGGCACTTCGGTCGGGAACATTGCGAATCCCAAACGCGATGCAGCACCCGTCGAACGAGTCGTCCTCATAAGGGAGGGCCTGCGCATCACCGGCTTGCAACTCCACCCGATCGGCGAGGCCGCTGCGAGCGACTTTCTCGACGCCAACTTCCAACATTCGGCTGGAAGGGTCGCTCCCCACTACGCGCGCGTCGGGGTGAAGCCGGGCAATCATCAGAGCCAGGTCACCCGTACCGGTCGCAAGGTCGAGAACACGAGCACCCGCGGGGAGCTCCATTGCGGCCACTGTCTTGCGCCGCCACGACTGGTCGATGCCCATCGACATCACCCTGTTCAATAGGTCGTAGCGGCCCGCGATATGATCGAACATCTCTCCGGAACCGGGGTTAGGCGATGGGGTCTGGTGAACCGGTTCGCTCACTGACCACCTCGTTTGAGCTTCTTGGCCTGAAGCCGAGCGGTCTCCTGGACCTCTTGCTTGCGCGAGTGGAGCCGCATGTGTCCACGCTGGATCCCCTCTCCCGCGAGTGCGCGAAGCGCTGCGAGGTTCGATGCCATGCCAGCCGCGCCCATGACGATGGCCAGCTCTCCTGCGTTCTTCACACCCATGAGCTCGAAACCCGCGCGAACGCCACGATGGACTCGCGTGGAGCCGCCGACCGTTCCGACCGCCATCGGCATGTCGAGCTCCCCATGCACACCGCTGTCAGTGCGGCTCCAAACGACGAGCGGCTTGTACGTGCCGGTCACCGACGCAAAGGCGTGCGCGCCCGCTTCGATCGAGCGCCAGTCCTGGCCCATCGCGAGAGCGACGGCGTCGACACCGTTCATCACGCCCTTGTTGTGGGTCACGGCGCGGAAGGGATCGAGCTCGGCGAAGCGGCTCGCTTTGACGATGCCGTCCGCCAAGCCCGGCCCGCCAAGCGCGTCGGCGCTCACGTCACAACGCACCTGAACCCGACGGCGCAACGGCAGATTGCTGAGAATACGTAGCCCGACGGTGCCTCCCGTGAGCTCGACGATATGCGGAGCAACCGCTTCGGCGACCGCATCGACGACGTTGGCGCCCATCGCATCGCCCACATCGACGTAGAGGTGCACGACCATCACGCCGTCGTCCTCGTCGAGGACCCGCACGTCGAGGTCGCGACAGCCGCCGCCACGCGTCACCATGCCTGGGATGGCTTCGTCGGCGATTCGAAAAATCAGGTCGCGTTCTGCCTCGACGCGCGCCTTCGCCTCGTGCGGATTGGGGACGTCATCGAACTGAACCTGGGTGGTCATGATCGGCGCTGTCGCCTCGCCGAAAAAACCGCCGGTCATCCGGACCTGACGGGCGGCGTTCGACGCAGCCGCGACGACGGAAGGCTCCTCGACGGCCATTGGCACCAGCACATCGTTGCTGTTCACGCGGAAGTTGAGAGCCATCGCAAGGGGCAGGCCATGCACCCCGATCACGTTTTCGCTCATGCGGTCGGCAACCTCGAGCGTGAGGCGCCCACCATCTTGCAAATGCAGAACAGACTCCTCGGAAAGGAGACCGGTGTCGATCATGGTACGAAGCCGCTCTTCGACGTGCTCGCGGTAGAACCCCGGGATGCGGCTCGTCACGGATGGTGGTTGCTTGGACATCAGTGCTTCTTTCTTCGTTGCTCGCTAGGACTCCCGGTGGACGGTGGCGCGTGCCACCGTGAACAATGCATCTCGCGCGCGGCTCTCGGGCAGAGCGCCCAACGCCTGGCAGGCCGCGCCGGCCTTGCGAATCGCGAGCTCGCGAGTCGACTCGAGGGCGCCCGTATGATTGAGCGCAGCTAGCAAGCGCGACTTCGCTTCTTCCGGAACCTCGTCTGCCGGGCTCGCGACCAACTCTTCGAGAACGGGCCGGAGGGAGGGGTCCCGCTCGAGGGCGACGATCACCGGATGAGTCATCTTGCCTTCGCGGAGGTCCGTGAACGGCGACTTCCCGATCGTCGAACCGTCACCCGCGTAATCGAGGTGGTCGTCGATCAACTGAAATGCGACTCCGAGATGGAGCCCGTACTCTTCGAGCGACTTGCACGCCTCGGAGCCGAGGCCACCCGCACGCGCGCCCGCAAACATCGCCCAGCGGAACAGCGCCGCGGTCTTGCCCTCAACGACCTGCATATACGTCCGCATACGCGCGTCGATACGGCCGCGGTTCTCCAACTGAATGGCCTCGGCAAAAATCATCTCATCGATGATGTCGAGCAACCGAACCAGAACGTCAGGCATTTCGGCGGCGCGCACGCGGCGAAGCGCGTCGACGAGCAGCCAGTCACCCGCAAAAATCGAAGCCGCGTTTCCATAGAGGGTACGCGCAGCAGGCACTCCACGGCGTTGATCGCCGGCGTCGACGACATCGTCGTGGAGCAGCGTCGCGCAATGGACGAGCTCGACCGCCACCCCGAACTCGCGGGTCTTGTCGTCGAGACCGTCACCCAGGCGCGAGGCCAAGGCGACGCACATCGGACGAAGGCGCTTGCCCGCAACTTCGAGCAAGTGGTGAGCGCTGTTGTGAACTACGCTCTCGCCGACGGGAAGGCTCTGGATGCCCTCCTCGAGCGCGGCCATGTCCCACTTCACCAGGTCGGCGAGGTCGGCCAGACGGGCGGAGAGGTCTCCGAGCCCCTGCGAATCGCACACCGCCTGAAGGCTCGTGAGCACATCGGACGACGAATCCGAGCGGACTGCCGCTATTAACGACATCGCGGGCCTCCGTTGAGTCTCCCCTGGTGCATCACTCTTCTTCTTCCACGGATTGCAAGTCGGCCGGGTTGATCATTCGTCCCGCAACCAGCAGCCCAACGAGCCGTTCGCCGGCTTTAGATAGCGCATTCAGGCGGGAAAGTCGCTGGTGCATGTAGTCGAGCCGGCGCCGATCCTCGCCGCCCAGCCCTCTCCGGGCCTCATCGATATGCTGCTGCGCGTCGCCGAATGCCTCCCTGGCCTCGCGGATGAGGTTGAGCTCGCGCCGCTCGTACACACGGCGAAGGAGCTTCCAAACACTGCTTTCCGCCTGGTAAAAGTCCTTTCGCTCGCCGGGACGCCATGTCTTGCGGACCGCGCCCCAGTGGACCAGCTCTCCGAGCGACAGGCTCACCGCACTGCTGCTCAGTTGAAGTGTCTCGGAGAGATCCGCGGTCGTCATCGGCTCGGGCGAGAGATAAAGGATCGTCCACAAGCGGCCCATATGGCGCCGAAAGCCCCAAAACTCCATCAGCCGCCCCATCGCATCGGCCGCCCTCAGCTCGGCCTCGCGCCACAAGGGCTGAGAATCATTCGGGTCTTCTTGTTTTGCGGCGGCGCTGGGCACTCAGATAGCTCAGTTTGTTCAAATTTTGCTGAACAGATGTAGGACCGGGGCTGAAGCCAGTCAAGCCAATGGCCGAACTGGCGGAGGCGGCCTGTCTCGGTGCTAGACTCCGCAGCCCTAATGAGCAGAAAACTCAACAAGTACAGCAGCCGAATCACCCAACCCCCGTCGCAGGGCGCTTCGCAAGCGATGTTGCACGCGACCGGTCTGACCCGCGCCGACCTGGATAAACCCGAGGTCGGCATTTCGGCGGTTTGGTACGAAGGCAACAGCTGCAACATGCACCTCAATGACCTTGCCGCGGTCGTGAAGCGCGGGGTTGTCGACGCAGGCCTCGTCGGCATGCGCTTCAACACCATCGGCGTGTCTGACGGGATCTCGATGGGCACCGACGGAATGAGTTACGTCATGGCCGCGCACTGGTACGACGCCAACATCTCGATCCCCGGATGCGACAAGAACATGCCGGGCTGTATGATCGCGATCGGCCGGCTCAATCGTCCTGCGTTGATGATCTACGGTGGAACGATTCGTGCGGGACATGGAAAGGAAGGCGAGAAACTGGATGTCGTCTCGGCGTTCCAGTCGTACGGCGAGCTCCTGGCTAAATCTATCGACGAGGAGAAGCGCCTCGACATCATCGAACACGCGTGCCCAGGGGCGGGGGCGTGCGGCGGCATGTACACCGCGAACACGATGGCATCCGCAATCGAGGCAATGGGAATGTCCCTGCCCTACAGCTCGTCGACGCCGGCGGAAGACCCTGCAAAACATGAAGAGTGCCTGCGCGCCGGCGAGGCGATCAAGCTGCTATTGGAAAGGGACATCAAGCCGCGCGACGTCATGACGCGCGAGGCGTTCGAGAACGCGATGGTGACGATCATGGCGCTCGGCGGTTCGACGAACGCCGTGTTGCACCTGGTGGCGATGGCGCGCGCCGTCGATGTTCCGTTGACGATCGACGACTTCCAAACCGTCAGCGATCGCGTTCCGTTTCTCGCCGACCTGAAACCGAGCGGACAG
>JAFDFW010000418.1 GCA_019309605.1 Deltaproteobacteria bacterium
GCACACGGGGATCGGCGTCAACAGCGAGGCCAAGGGCTTCCTGGCGACTCGCGAGTGGTACATCGAACACTACGGGGCGTTTCGCATTGGGTACACGCTCAACACGGCGATCGGGCAGGGCAACACACGCGTCACCGTCCTTCAGCTCGCGATGGCCAATGCGGCGATCGCCAACGGAGGCACCTTGTATGTGCCTCAGGTCGTGCAGAACGTGAAGGCGCCTGACGGCTCTTTGTCTGAGACGTTCCAGCCACGTATCAAGCGGGAGGTTGGCGTTTCGCCGCAGCATCTCGAGCTGATGCGCCGGGCGCTCAACGATGTGGTCCAAGAAGAGTCCGGCACGGCGTACCGCGCGCGCAACAAGGACGGGGTTCGTGTCGCCGGCAAGACTGGCACGGCCCAGGTTGTCAGCCGCAAGGGCCGCTCTGAGAAATCATCGAGCGCCTGGTACCTCGATCGTTCGCACGGTTGGTTTGCCGGCTTTGCGCCCGTGGAAGATCCGCAGGTGGCCTTTGCGGTCTTGGTAGAGCACGGTGGTTCGGGCGGAGCGAGCGCCGCGCCCATCGCCACATCGGTCATGCAGCAGTACCTGAGCGAACCAGCACCCACCGAGGCGGAGTAGCCGATGGCCATCGGAAGAACCATCGCGTTGTTCGGCGTGCTCAACCTCTACAGCGCCACCGAAGGAGGCACGACGTCGGATGCGTACGTGCAGCAGCTCTATTGGCTCATTCTCGGCTTCGGCGCGGCAGGGCTGACGGTCGCCATCGACTATAGGCACTTCGAACGATACGGCTGGGTGATCTACGGGGGGTGTATTCTCGCGCTCGTCCTGGTGTTCGGGCTCGGCAGGAGCGTTCGGGGCTCCACGCGATGGATTGCCCTTGGAGGATTCTCGCTTCAGCCGAGCGAGCTGATGAAAATAGGCTTGATCATCGCCCTCGCGAAGTACCTGCACCACGACACCAAGACCGGGGGCCGCACTCTCGGGGACTTGATCATCCCCGGGCTGATCCTCGCTCTGCCGATGGGGCTCGTCCTGCTTCAGCCAGACCTTGGGACGGCGATGGTCCTCGCGTTCATCTTCGCGAGCGTCATGATGCTAACCCAGCTGAAGGGGCGGTCCGTCGTCACGCTTCTCGCGACATTCGTGGTCGCGGCTCCGGTCACCTGGTTCTATCTACTGAAAGACTATCAAAAGGAGCGCATCACGGCGTTCTGGGACCGGCTCGGAGGGACGCAGACGGATCTCCTCGACTCGGGCTGGCACACGCATCAGTCGCTCGTGGCGATCGGAAGCGGTGGGCTGACCGGCAAGGGCTTCACGCAAGGCACGCAGACCCGGTTCCGCTTCCTCCCCGACCAGCACACCGATTTTCCGTTCCCGGTGTGGGCCGAGGAGCACGGGTTTTTGGGAGCGGTGCTCCTGATCAGCCTGTATTTGTTCCTAGTCCTCTGGTCGCTGCGGATCGCGTCTCAAGCCAAGGACCGTTTTGGCGCGGTTGTGGCCGTCGGCGTGGGCGCCATGATCTTCTGGCAAACCGTGGTCAATCTTGGGATGGTCTCTGGGTTGCTGCCCGTCGTCGGAATGACGCTTCCACTGTTCTCGTACGGCGGGTCGAGCCTGCTCTCGACCATGGTGGGCCTGGGCTTGCTGATGAACGTGTCGATGCGGAGGTTTTTACATTGAGCCAGTCGAAGCGCGTGATCGCCGGGGTGCTCCAGATGACATCCACTGCCGATGTCGATGCCAACATGGATACGGTGCGTAGGCTCGTGCGCGACGCGACCCTTCGCGGCGCCGAGATGGTGCTCGTCCCTGAGTGCTTTTCGTACCTCGGTCCCGAGAAGGGGAAGGTCGACATCGCCGAGTCCCTCGAGGAAGGCGGGCCGATCCTCGAGCGTTGCCGGGAGGCGGCCGCAGATGCCGGAGTCGACGTGGTCTACGGCGGCTTCTGGGAGAAGAGTGACGTGCCGGGCAAAGTGCGCAACGCGTGCATCTACATGCGCGCCGATGGCTCCATCGAGGCGGTCTACCGGAAGATCCACCTCTTCGATGTGGACCTACCCGACGGCACCAAGCTGCTCGAGTCGCAGACGGTGGAACCGGGGTCCGACATCGTCATCGCCGAAGCCCCGTTCGGAACACTCGGGCTGAGTGTCTGTTACGACCTGCGGTTTCCCGAGCTCTACCGTCGTTTGGTCGACGCGGGCGCCATCGCGCTTGCCATCCCCGCGGCGTTCACGCTCACAACGGGCAAGGACCACTGGCACGTGTTGCTCCGCGCCCGCGCGATCGAGCAGCAATGTTACGTGCTGGCGGCGGCGCAGACGGGCCACCACTACGGAGAGCGCCGCTCCTACGGCCACGCGCTGATCGCCGACCCCTGGGGCACGGTCGTTGCTCAATGCGGGCAAGGCGAGGGCGTTGCAGTGGCACCGATCGACCCCGCCTTCGTCGAAAAGGTCCGCTTCGCGGTCCCAAGCCTCGAGCACCGGCGCATTCACTAGCCTCCGCTCAGGCGGGGAACCAAGGCATCAGACGGTTCGTCGTTCGTTGGTAGTCGGTGTACGCGGGGTACTTACGGGCGGAGAGCTTTTCCGTGAGGCCGGTCGAGGCTTGGAACAACAGGGTGAGGAGCACGGCGCCGCTGATCGTCCAGTTCAACCAACCCGCACCGGCCGCGATGGAAAAGACGTAGTACGTCCACCACATCGCCTGCTCGCAGAAGAAGTTCGGGTGCCGCGAGTACCGGAAGAGCCCGGTCGTGATGAAGCCGACCTCGGGGGTTTCCCCACGCGCGATAGCAGCGTACTTCGCGGTCTGAAATTTCCACTGCTGCTCGTCCGCAACGGATTCTCCGATGAAGAACGCCACGAAGGCGATGGTAGCGGCGTAGTCGAGCGCGTTGAGCGGCGTCCCGATGAAACGGTAGGCCATGTAAGAGGGCACGACGATAAGCAGGAGAAGATAGCTCTGGAAGGGCGCTATGAAGGTTGCGTTCAGCACCTGGAACCACATCGGGCCGATCTTCTGCTGGATCTCTTCCCAGCGATAGTCTTCGCCCCCCGACTTGTAGCCGCCCTTGCGGACGAAGTTGTAGGTAAGGCGCACGCCCCAGAGCACGGCGAGCGCCGCCATCAGGTTCAAACGCGCATCGCTGAAGCCCACGTACCCCGCGAAGTGAACCGCGAAGAGTACCGGCGTAATCGACCACAACCGATCAACCCACGAGTACTCCTTCGTGATCACCGACAACAGCCAGCAAAGCAGAGCCAGTCCCCCCGTCACCCAAAGTGCAGTCGTCAGCGGATCAGTTGTCTCGTAGATCTCGACAAATTGCATCGGTTCCCTTCCCAGTGACGCCGAATACTACCGCAATCCCGCAAAGGGGTCCGACCCATTTTTCTCGAGCGGGTTAGTTCGTGGCGGCGGCTTCTACGGCTTTGAGGAGGCTCTTGCTGTAGACGCCGCGTTGGACGAGTTGCTCGCGGGCTTTCTTGGAAGCCGCGTCCCACGCTGCCTTGTTTGCGCTGGTGTCCACCTCGGTGATGCCTCGTCCGAGTAGCGTTTGATAGGCGCGTGCGTCGTCTCGGGCGACGATCTGGTCCAACTTCGAGGCGGCCCGCGCCGCTGTGTCGAGTAATGTCTTCTGGTCGGCCTTGCTGAGCTCGTTGAACTTCTTCTTACTGATGATCGAGCCGCCGACGATGATGTTGAAGTTGCTCGAGGTCACGTATTTGAGCTTCGTGTACCACTGGAACGCAACCGCAGCCATGGCGGACGCGGGCACGACTTCGAGTTTCCCTTCCTTGAGGCCAGGGAACACACCAGAGGCGCCAACGCGCACCGGGTACGCGAGGCCCACCGCGTTGTCCTTGCCAGCCCATCCAGGCTTGGCGGCGAGGTCAGACGGCGTGGCGAACTCGGTCGACGAGAACACTCGGTTCTTGCCGCCGTCTCCCCAGGCGAGCAGCTTGAAGCCACCGTCCTCGATCAGCTTTTGAAGCTTTGCGTCGAGCTTCTCGCGTGCGCGATCGAGTTGCGCGTCATCGATGAGGAGCCCCGGGGCCGTGAGCACCTGCAGCTCGGGCGCGACCATGCTCAGCCCGGTGGTTGCGACGCCGGCTGCGTCGAGCTTGCCCGCCTTGATCCGTTTGACGAGGTCTCGATCGCTGCCCTCACTGCCGCCCGAAAAAACGCGAAGCTCGACGCGGCCCTCGGTCTCCTTTTCAAGTGTGCGGCTCCAAGCCTTGAGCACCTTGACGAATGAAGAACCGGGCGGTGCCAGTGAGGCGATCCGGATCGTCGTGGCTGGCTCGGTCGGAACCTGAGAGACCGCCGGACGTCCGGGAACGATGAGGGCGGCAAGCGCGAGGGCGAGAATCAGTGGGTACTTGCTGTGTTGCATATCGGTTCAGCAATAGACGGCCAAGAGCCGCAATTGTTCACTTTTCAGCAGCCAGCGCCGTAACCTGAGCCAGCAGGCTCTTACTGTAGACGCGACCGGCCAGCTGATCGCGGGCCGTCTTGGCTACAGCGTCCCATTCGGCCTTGTGCGGGCTGAGGTCGACCTCGATAAGGCCACGAGAGAGGAGGGTCTGATAGGCCCGTTCGTCGTCCCGGATGACGATCTTGTCCATCGCCCGTGCGCCGCGCTCCGCGGTGTCGAGCAGAATCTTCTGGTCCCCCGGCGTGAGCCGGGCGAACACCTCGTGCTTCACAATCGACCCGCCGACGAGGACGTTGAGGTTCTGCTTCGCCATGTAGTTGAGCTTCGTGTACCACTGGATGGCGACAGCCATAATGCAGGACGAGGGCACCGTGTCGATCATGCGAGTTTGCAGACCGCCGTAGACCTCGTTCGCGCCCACGCGCACCGGGTTGGCGCCGATCACTCCCAAGTAGCCGGCGAATACCGGGTCATCTTTCCAGGCCCAGGGCCGCATGCTCTTCAAGTCGCTCGGCTTTGCGAAAGGTTTCGCCGAGAAGAGGCGGTTCTTGCCTCCGTCGCCCCAGGTCAGCAGTTCGAACCCAGCCTCTTGGAACATCTCCTCGAAGCGACCGCGAAGCGCAGCGCGAACGTGGTAGAGCTGCTCCATCTCTGTGATGAGCCCGGGTGCGGTCAAGACCAGGATCGGGCGTACGACCATGCCCAGCCCTGTGGTGGTAATCCCCGCAGCGTCGATCTGTCCGGCGCGGATCTTCCGGATGAAGTCGCGTTCGTCACCTTGGCTGCCGCCCGTGTAGAAACGAAGCTCCGCGCGGCCCTCCGTCTCTTTCTTGAACGTGCGGCCCCAGGCTTTGAGGATTTTGCCAAACGCCGAGCTCGGAGGCGCAAGAGACGCGTACCGAATCACGATGGGCCCGTCGGC
>JAFDFW010000419.1 GCA_019309605.1 Deltaproteobacteria bacterium
CGTGCACCGTCGCCGAGGATAGCGCCACTTTCCCGGGATTCAAAAGATCGGCCAGGTAGCGAAGTTTCCACGCAATTTCTGCACTAGGCGACACCCAAGCGACGGTGGTAAGCCCCGATCATGCCCTCCGAGTTCGCGCAACAGGCTCTCTCCCACCTTCGCGATCCGTCCGACTTCCAGTGGTACGTGATCCCGCTTCTCGTGGTCGTCCTCTACATCTACCACGATCAGATCGGCCGCAAGAACTACAGCGTCGTGTTCGCGGGGCTTGCGCTATGGGGCATGGATTGGTTCAACGAGATCTGGAACTCGTTGATCCTCCACTTCAGTGGGTACGCCCCTGCATGGGCTGCGCCCGGCGAGACCGCGTACTTGATCCTGATCGGTCTGAACATCGAGATCTGCTTCATGTTCGCAATTCTCGGCATCGTGACGACCGTCATGCTCCCACCCAAGGAAACGAAGATCCTCGGCTTGCCCAATCGCTGGGTCTTCGCTGTCTTCTTCAGCGCACTCGCAGTCTTCATCGAGTATCTGCTCAACGCCGTCGACGCCCTGACTTGGGACTACAGCTGGTGGAACCGCTCCGCTCCCTGGCTGATCTTCTTACTCGGTTACTTCCCGTTCTTCGTCGTCGCCTACTGGGTGCACGATATGAAGAGCGTCAAGCGGCAGGCGGCTGCCGTCGGCGCGATCCTCAGCTTCGATGCTCTGTGCCTGATCGTCTTCGGCGCCGTCCTCGGCTGGATCTAGGCGATAGCGTGGGGGCGGTGGGGCGGGACAAACTGCCGCCGCAGGCGTCCGGGACCATCCACGCTCGGTGCCTCGCGCTACTGACTCACACCGCGCTGGTAACTCTGTCAGGGTCTGACCCCTTCTCTTTGGCTGGGGGTTAGGTTTCGTCTTCGTCGGCGGGGGCGACTGTTTGGGCGGTCGTGCCGGTTGTCGAGCGCTGGGCGCCACCGCTGGCCGGAGCCGATTGGGGCACGTCCTCGCGATAGACATGCACATCGCGTTGCGGGAACGGGATCGAAATCCCCTCCGCATCGAAGCGCTGCTTCACCGCGCGGGTGATGTCCCAATAGACATCCCAATACTCGTCCGTCTTGCTCCACGGGCGCACAACGAAATTGACCGACGAATCTCCGAGCTCGTGCAGCCGAATGACAGGCTCCGGGTATCCAATCCCGAACTTCATGTCCACGCGTCGCGTGTCTTGGTGTGTGACGTTGCGAATGACCCCTCCCCAAATCTGCTTGTTCGGCACGACGAGTAGTTGGTTGTCGAAGGTGAGGACCATGGTCGACACCAAATTCATCTCATCGACTTTGCCCATCACGCCGCCAGCTTCGATCACGTCGCCAACGTCAAAGGGCCTGTAGACCAGGATCATCAGGCCTGATGCGAAGTTCGAGAGGGTGTCTTGCAGCGCAAACCCAACGACGAAGCCTGCGATGCCGAGGCCGGCGAGCAGTGGGGCTACCTCGATCCCGAGCTGAGCGATCGCGATGATTAGGCCAAGCAGCATGATGAGCCGGCCGGTCATCTTGATGAAGAAGTCTTGCGCGAGGGTGGAAATGCTCACTTTCGATCGAGCGAGACCCTTGCGAACGGCTCCGCGGCCAATCCGAGCTGCGAACCAGAACGCAACCAGGATCAGGAGGAAGGTGAGAACCTGGAAGATCAAAGCCGCGCCGTTGCTTCGCAGCCAATCGGTCGCGTTGGCGACCCACTGCTCCAGAAGGCCTGAGGCCACGTCCTTGTTGAGGATGTCCTGCGAAAGTTTGCCTGTGGCGCTGATGATGCCTTGCTTGAGTTGGGCCGTCTCGAGGCCGTACTCGTCCATGAGGCGCACGTTGGAGCGTTGGCTCTCGGCAAGTGCGTTTCGCTTCTCCTTGAGGGCGGCCAACTCTTTCTGTGCTTTGGCGTCTTGCTCCGAGCCTGGGCGAGCCACGATCTCGTCGATTCTCTCTTTGGTGTTCTGCATCAAGCCCGAAACAATGTCCGCACGGATCCCGAGTCGCTTGATGATGAATGCAGTATCGGCCTCGATATCGAGACCAAGTTGCTCGCGTTCGTCGATGTTGACATCGAGATACTCGATCAAGCGGCTAGAGCGGGGAATCGCGCTTCCGAGCGCCCTGCGAGCTTCCCCGACTTCTTCGGCGCTTCCGTTTGCGGTGACATCGACCAGTTGAAGGATCTCCGCGGCGAGCTCCTGCAGCTTCTTGCGCATCCTAACTGCGTCCTTCTCCAGGATCTCCGTTGCAAGGGCGCGCCCGTCCGCGACCGTGGCACCGGCGTCCTCGCCTTCGAGCACGAGCTTCACGAGCTCCGATACATCTCTTCGATACCGAGCACGGCGGTCCGAGAGTTCCTTGTCCATCATCGCCGCGGTGGCGCTGTCGTCGTGCTTCTCAATCGTTTTCGTCAGCTCTTCGAGGTCGGCGTCGCGCGTGCGCAGGTCAACGATCAGCTCCTGAACTTTCTGTTCGGCGGTCTTCTCCGCTGCAGCGTCGCCCTGCTGTCCGAATGCTGCCGGCGAGAAGGAAGACGCGATGGTCAGAATCAGTGCGAAGCTCGCGATCGGCCGAAGCGGGCCACGTTGTCCTGCGGTGTGCATATTCAATCCCCGTGAAAGTCGAGTGCCCGGCCGAAGAGTCGGGTCCTGAAGGAGCGCCAGTGCTACTCGAAGACGCTGCCCCCCTCAAGGCGGCCGGGGCGTTGAACAGCGGCGGTTCCCGCGATAGAGTCGCCGGGATCGGGGGTCGGGATGATGAGGATTGACATGAGATTCGTAGGACTGTTGGTCCCGCTTTGCTTGCCCGCCACCTTGGCCTCGGCCCAGTGGGACGCATCGACGCAAGAGGGCACATCCACCACGGCTACGACGGCGCCGACCCCGCCACCCGCTCCATCCGATCAAATGGTTTCGGCCACGCCTTACCCAGCCGTCGAACAACCGCAGGAGGAGAAGGGTCTCGAGGTCGGCTTCACTTGGGGGCTCAGCATCGGCGTTCCGATCATCTTGAACGTGCCCAAAGAAGCTGTTCGGCCGGGTGCCAACATCAATTTCTTTGGCGGCGCCGACTTCGGATGGTTCGTCATCGGCGGGGATGCTGGTCTCCAGTGGAATCCGATCGATTTGGCGAATGTCCCGACCGTAGTCAACGGCGGGCGACACCCACTGACGCGCATCTATCTCTCGCTTCCTGAGGTCCGCTTTCAGGTCCCCGACCTCAAAGTCGTCCTCCCGTACATCACGGGCGCGTTCGACATGAACTTCTGGAACTTCGCCGAGACCACCGTGGGCTGCGGTTACTGGTACTGTAGCCAATACTCCGTGTACCGGTTTACGCCCGGGTTCACCGGTAAGGCGGGCCTCGGCTTCCACATCAAGGGCGGCGTGTACATCGACGCCGGCTTCCAATACTCGTTCACCGGCAAGGGCAATTTCTTCGACCAGACTGGCTGGTGGCTGGCGCCCTACGTCGGCGTCCTCGTTCGCCGCAGGTAGCGTCGCTCGGCTAACGGCGTCCAGCACCGCCGCGACGTCCACCGCCACTTCGGTTTCCGCTCCGGTTGCTACTGCCGCTGCTTTTGCTGCCCGAGCTCGAACCGCCCTGCTTTGAAGGCTGCGTCGACGGCTTGCTGCTCGGCTGTTGCGAGGGCTTGGTCGAGGGCTGCGTTGACGGCTTGTTGCTCGGCTGTTGTGAGGGCTTAGTCGACGGCTGCGTGGACGGCTTGCCGCTCGGCTGCTGCGACGGTTTCGTCGAGGGCTTGTTGCTCGGTTGCTGCGACGGCTTGGTGCCAGGCTTGGTGCCGCCCCCTTGACTGGGTGGACGTCCGCTGCCGCCGTGCCCCGGCTTGTTCCCGTGACTGGGGTTGTTGTGATGCTGATAGTGCGCTTTGCGGTGCGTCTGCGCGTGGTGGTAACGGTGGTGGCGGTACGCGGGAGATCGCCCGTAGTGCGCGTGCCGGTGATACCAGTGGTAGTGGTAGTGGGGGTGCCAGATCGGATACAGGATCAGCGGCGCAACGTAGACGCCCGTATACACGTAGACGGTAGTGGTCGACGACTGCGGCTCAGGCTCTGTTTGGGACGCCGCCGGGGCCTGTTCGGCGTTTGCAGCCACGTCCGGTCCGCCCGGCGCGGCCGTAGCGCGATAGACGACTTCCTTCGTCCCCGACTTCGCCCAGCCCGCATTGTGAAAGACCCATTGCTTGCCGTTCCACTCCCAACGCGGCGGGACGAGGATCATGTCCTTGACCTTGTAGACCCACTCGCCGCTCTTCCACTCGAACTGCTCGCCCGTCCATATCCAATGGCCAGGGAACCAGTGGTACGAGGTCTTC
>JAFDFW010000420.1 GCA_019309605.1 Deltaproteobacteria bacterium
GCTTCACTATCTTCTCGCGACGCCCTTTCGGCATCCGCCGCTGCGCTACGGCTCGCGCTTCGGCACACGTCGCGAGCGGGGGATCTTCTACTGCGCCGAAGGGCAGGCGACGGTCCTCGCTGAGAAGGCGTACTACGTGTTACTGTTTCTCGAAGGCACCGAGGCGGACATCGATCCGTTGACGCGCCCGCTCACGGTCTTTCAGGTTCGCGTTTCGACGAAGAAGGCCGTGGACCTGACCCGCGCGCCGTTCGACGCGCACGTCGAGCGCATTTCGTCACCCAGCAGCTACGGTGACTCGCAGCCCCTCGGCGCCTCGATGCGTGAGGCCGGGGTTGCGGCGTTTCGATTCGTGTCGGCGCGTGATCCGAAGGGCGGTGCAAATCTCGGGCTGTTCGACCCGGTGTTCAGTACGAAGAAGCCGACCAACGCCGAGCAATGGATCTGCACTGCAACCCGTGCCCGCATCGAGCTCAAGCCCGGTCCGGCGGTGATGCGTTCCCGAACGAGCTTCCTCCGGGAGGCGTTCGAGGTGGACGGCGTGCTCCCGATGCCTGGCGTCGAGGGGTAAGCGCGCGGGTAGCGTGCGCCTATTTCAAGCCACTTTCGTGAAGGATCGGGCTCGTGTGGATCGTCGCGCCTACGGAGAGCACCCAGCTGTCGGTCGCGGGGAGGGTGTTCACGCCGCTCGGCGGATTCACATAAACGAACGGATTCCACCCGAACCGCGCGAACACGTCGATCATCACCATGTTCTTGACGACGTGCGTGTAGCCGCCGCCCACCCCGAGTGGCACGAAGACTTGGTTGCGGGCGACCGGGAACGCGAGGCTCGTGTCGAAGTAGCTGCCGCCGGTGAGGTTGCGCGCGATGTTCTGAAACGAAAAGCCACTGTCGCCGAAGATGAAACCGGCTGGGGTGATGTTGAAGGTGGCCTTGACGGGGACCTCGACGTTGAGGCCGGCACCGTTCGACAAGATCACGAACTCCGTGCCCGTGTCGACGGTCACAGGGCCCCGCGCTCGAATGCGCACGGGGAGGCCGAAGGTGGCGGAGAGGTTCGTCCAAGATGGCACGAGCAGCACGAAGTCGGCCGCCATCTCGACGTAGTCCTTTCGCATGAAGCTGTACCGCACGTAGAGCGGCATGTCGCCGAAGCTTCCTGTCGGCGAAACGACGATCGGGAAGATGCCTTGGGCGGCGTTGGCTGGGCTCGAGCCGAGACGGTAATTACTGACGCCCAGTTCCAGGTTGTCGAAGATGGAGAACGCTACGCCGAGGTCGATGGAAACCAGGGGCTTGCCCTCCAGCGCACCTGTGCTTCGGTCGATGATCGCGCGCTTTGTGTCCACGCTGAACGTGCCACGGATCATGAACTTGTTCATCGTCAGCGGGCGCGAAGCGTAGGCCTTCGGGTAGGTCCATCCGGGCGCCGCAGTCTCCGCGACCGCTTCGCCAACGCTCGTCTCTTCGATGATCGCCTCGCGTTCGACGCCTTTGTCGTCCGCGTGTGCACTCGTTCCCGCCAACGAGAGGGTAAGGACGGCACCGAGCCATCGGAAGTCCTTCATACGAGGAGCAAGTTAGCACCGTTGACCCGATCGCGTGACGATCCACTGTGAAAACGCAACACGCGCGGCCCGCCGATTTTCGTTGACCCCGGGGTGCGTTTAAGCAGAATAGAACACGTTCTATTCCTCCTTCTAAGCTCTCGTCTAAGGGGATTTCCCCCTTTGCCCAGAGCTAATTTTGCGGGTGTTTGCATGAAGACAGAGATTTGCGAGCGGTTGGGCATCGAGTTTCCCATTTTTGCGTTTAGCCATTGTCGCGACGTCGTGGCTGCGGTGAGCCGGGCCGGTGGGCTCGGTGTGTTGGGTGCGCTGGCGTTCGGTCCGGAGCAGCTCGAGCTCGAGCTGAAGTGGATCGACGAGCACATCGACGGCAAGCCGTATGGAGTCGACACCGTTATCCCGGCCAAATACATCGGCAAGGATGAAGGCGACATGACTAAGGAGCAGCTCGAGCAGATGATCACGCCTGCGCACCGCAAGTGGGTCAACGACCTGCTCGAGCGTCATGGCGTGCCGCAGCTGCCCGACGACGTCGAAACGATGGAGGGGTTGCTCGGTTGGTCGGCCTCCGGCGGTCGCGCGCACTTCGAGGTGGCGATGAATCACCCGATCGCGCTCATCGCGAATGCTCTCGGGCCACCCCCCGAGGACATCATCAGCAAGGCACACGACAAGGGCGTGATGGTTGCGGCGCTTTGCGGCACCGTGCCACACGCGATCAAGCAGAAGGCCGCCGGCGTCGATATCGTCATCGCGTCCGGTCACGAGGCGGGTGGTCACACCGGCGAGATCGGTTCGATGGTTCTCTTGCCGCAGGTCGTCGATGCTGTGGCGCCGACCCCAGTGCTTAGCGCCGGCGGGATCGGCTCGGGGCGCCAGATGGCCGCCGCGATGACCATGGGCGCCTCAGGCGTTTGGGCCGGTTCGATTTGGCTTACCACAGAGGAGTCCGATTCGATTCCGGCACTCGTCGATAAGCTTCTCGTGGCGGATTCAGCCCAAACGGTCCGCTCGCGCTGCGTCAGCGGAAAGCCCGCCCGTCTGCTCAAGACAGCGTACACCCGTGCATGGGAGGAGGACCCCGAGTGTCCGGGCTACCTGCCGATGCCGCTTCAACTCATGGCGACCGCCGAGGCCACGCAGCGCATCGGGCGCTTCGCGCAGACCGGGGCGGAAGGCTCGGATGCACTGCTCGGTACACCGGTCGGTCAGGTCGTCGGTCAGATGAACACGCGCAAGCCTGCTCGTCAGGTCGTCGAGGAGATGGTCAGCGAATACATCGATGCGGTCGAGCGGGTCTCGGGCCTGCTCGCCGACTCGGACTAACGCGCGGCGGTCACTTGCACTGGCGGTTCACGTCGCGGACGCGGCTCGCGAGCTTGCCGGTGCGGTTCGCCTTCAGGTAGCGCGCCGCCATCTCGCAGCCCTCCTCGGTTGGACCGAGCAGGGTGGCGAGGCGGCCGGCTGCGATCGGCATCGGAACCGGCGCGTTTGCGGCCTTCCGCAACGGCTCCTCCGGTGAGCGCTCGCGATCTTCTTCGATGTCAGCCTGCAGGAGGTGCACGTCAGCGTCGTCCGGCATGAGCCCCAACGCTTGGTCGCCGTAGCGCACAGCCAAGCCTCGTTTTTCATCCGCGAGCGCCAGCCGCGCCTTGACCACCAGCTCCCACACCTGAACGTGCGGCCCGGCTTTCAGAGGATTGCCTTCCGCGTCCGCCGCTTCGGCAGCGCGCTCGAGCGACTTTTCGGCGCCAAGCTTTCTGCGGCCGTAGATCTGCGTCAGCGCGAGGCGAGTCGCACGTCTGCTCCATTGCGTCTTGCCTGCTGAAAGTAGCTGCCCGCGCGCGTGTAGTCCTCGGCCTGCAGGTACACCCGTGCGCCCGCGAGCCGGAGCGCGACGTTGTTCCTGTGCCGACCGACCGCGTTTCGCATCGTGGTGACCCCGGTTTGCCCCGCGCCCGTACGTATCAGGAACCGCACACGCTGTTCGTCCGCTCGCAGGTCTCGCACCTTGGCCTTGTCCATTTGGTCGACGATCGCGGCAGCACGGGTGAAGTCGCGCATATCGATCAGTAAGGCGACGAACCCGGAGAGGGCGCGCGGCTGATCAGGATCGATTTGCAGCGCCTTCTCGTAGCTGGCTTTCGCGTCCGCGGTCGACCCGACCTCGCGGGCCGCATCCCCTCGGAGGGCGTACAGGCTGGCGTCGCCGGGGCTCAGTTCGACCGCGCGGTCGAGCTCGCCTACGGCCTTCGCCGGCTCGCCCTTTGCCAACAGCACTCGCGCGTGACTTCCGTGCGCCCAGCCCTCGTTCCCGAACTCGGCAAGCGCCGCGGACGTCACCTTCTCCCCGTCTGATAGGCGACCTGCTTCGATGTATGACCGCGCCACGGCATCGACGAGCGTGAGATGGTTTGGTGCCGCGCCGAGCCCCGCCTGAAGAACGGCGATGGCTTCTTCCGTGCTGCCGCCTTCGAGCAGCGCACTAGCGAGGGCCTCCGAAGCCGCGACGCCCCAGCGCGCGTCGCTCGCCGCGTCTTTGTAGAGCGACATCGCCCGGTCGCGCTCCGCTGCCCGCGCGGAGCCTCTCAACAATTCCGCGATCACCAGGGCGCGAAACGCAGGCTCCGCTGCTTTTTCCGGGCCAAAACCTGCTCCGCTCAAGGTGGCGAGGCCCGCTCGCATGTCGCCCGTCTGCGCGTACCACCACGCGATCACATGTGCGCGGGTAGACAAATCAGCCGACGGTCCGCCCGACAATCGCTTGAGCAGTCGCCTCGCTTCACTCGCTCGTCCAAGGGCGAGAAAGAGCTGTGCCGTCCCGATGAGCAATGGCTCGTCGACACGAAGCTCGGGCTTGGCCGCAGCGCGGGCGTGTTCGAACGCTGCGCCGACGGCGCCGCGTCGGTACGCGAGCACGCCGGCGATAAGATCAGCCCACGCTTTGTCCACGACCGATGCGTCGTCGTCGTCGCGTACCTCGTCGGCGAGCGCGAGTGCCGCGTCCGCATCGCCTTGCTGAAGGCCGAGGATGCGCGCACGCGCGATCTTCGTCGCGGCAGTTCGACCGCTGACCAGGTCGAGTACGGCGAGCGCGGCTTCGGGACTTTCGGTCTTGGCCGTGATGCGGGCGAGTAAGGCTGCTGGCTCCGGCGCGCCGGGCCTCGCCTCGACGGCTTTCTGCGCGTCGGGGAGGGCCTGGACCCATTGGCCGCGCGCCATGGCGATGAGAGCACGGCCATGCAAGAACGCATCGGATTGTTCGGAGTACTTGGCGGGCCTTTCGGCCTCGGCATGCGCCGCGCGCGCATCTCCTTCGGCGAGGAAGGCGTAGATCCTGGCGATCCGTTGATCGGGGTCGTTCTGCTCCGCTGATTTCGAAAGAAGGGCTTCGGTCTCGAGCAGCTTCTCGTGATCTCCCCCGAGCGCCGCCGTTGCCAAGAGGCGCATCCGAACCGAGTCGTTCGGATCATCCCGAAGAAGGTTCAGCGCAGTGTCGATGGTGTCTGGGCTGCCGTCGTTGATGACCTCGTCGAGCGCCGACGCCAAACGCGCCGCATGAATCCACCCAAGGACCAGATGCACGATGAAGAAGAAGATCAGCGCCGCGATGCCCGCTGCGATGAAGCGCCGGATGCGCCGCTTGAGGGCTTCTTCGGGTGGCAGCACGATCCGGTCGACCGGTGCGATCGACGGTGTGGCGTCTTCGACCTGAAACAGGTCGGACGGTTCTTTACGCGAGCTAGAGTCTTTGTCGGCCACCGTGCATCCCTCCCCGACGACGTGCGCCCCTGGCCGCACATTGTCGCGTCAATCGGGCCCGGGACGCAAGTCTACGGACTAGAGCAGAAACGGGAGGATGGCGCGGCGCTTTTTCGGGTACTCGCTGAAGTGGTCCCGGTACCAGCGGTGGTTGGAAAACGAGCGCGGAATGAGGTTTGTGCCGGTGAACCAGGCAAACACCCAGGCGGGCACCGTCCATGCGGCGAGGGCGAATCCGACCCATTCGATGATTTCGCCGAAGTAGTTGGGGCTCGAGAGCCACCGGTAGAATCCGCCCTCGGGGATCTTGTAGCCGCCTTCACCGGGTTTTCGGAGCTTGAGAAGGATTGCATCCGACTGCTGGTTGATGATCCACCCGGCCGCGAAGACGATGACTCCGATGATGAATCGCGGGTCGGTGAGCCAGTCGGTACTCAGCAGGTGCGGTGCGAGCACCGTGATAGCGAACGCGTTGGTCCAGCCATTGGCGGTGTTGAAGGCGAAGGCCACCAGGCCCGTGACGATCGGCTTCCGCTTGTGTCCGCCGCGCATGCGGAAGGGGTAGATGAACGACCGGTACACGTAGTGAAACAGGTACATGCCGCAAAGGATCAACGGGACCGGCTTGAACGCGTTGTCCGACCTGAAGTAGACGATTGCGAACGCAATCGGAGATGGTGCTTCCATGAGCACCCACGACGTAGTCGCGCCGAGCACGGTCCACGTGTACATCGGGTAGGTTGTGAGGGATTCGCTGAACGCTCGGGTAATCTGCATAGGCTCTCGCGGTCGGTCTGGGTTCGTCCTAGACTCGCCGGGTGGCCCCTAATTGGTTCATCGCCTTCCCAATGCAAGTGGATGCGTTGCGGATGCATCCGGCCCCACCGCCGCGTGTGCGTGTTTTCGCTACCTCGGATCTCCACGTCACCCTCGGCTTTCTCGGCTCCGTGGACGAGTCGGACGCGCGCCGGGCCTGGGATCGGATCGGCGATTTCCCTTCCTTCCGAAGTGTGACCGGATCGTTCAGCGGCATCGAACCGCTCGGACATCCGGGCAAGCCTTCGGCGCTCTGCGCCATGGTCGATGACGGGAGGGAGCCGCTCGCCGAGATGATCGCCGAAGCCCGGGAGACCTTGCTGAGTGCGGCCGGCGCCCCGGAGGACACTCGCCCCCCGCTTCCGCACATGACCTTGGCGCGGATCCAGCGCCGGGCCAAAGCCGCCGAGCGCCGGCAGGCGCTTCGATGGGCGGACACGATCGACGTGCGCGCGGTCGCGTTCACGGCGCCGTCGGTGGCGCTCTACACATGGGCGGACGATCGCCAGGACCGCCTTTTCCGGATCGTCGAGCGCCACGTCTTCGACTCTTGAGCCGCCTCTGGAGCACCCGATCGGGCGATGCACCCCCTCAATTTGTACGCTGCCTCGCCTGTCGGGTGGCCGGTGAGGTGTCAGAACGTAGATTTTTTCACACAGATCGAGTTCAATGCGGCTCGTAGGCAAACCGCTCAATGTGGAAGAAGGCAGTCTTTGGAACGGTTTCGGCAGGCTTCCTTAGCTATGTCGTCTGGGTGTCCGGTCTCAGCCCCGCTCGTCATCAAATCGAGTGGGACGTCGCCACACGTGTCACCGCCGTTCTCGAACGCACCGGGTTTTCAGAGGTGGTCCCGGTGGTCGATGGGCGAGACGTCGAGCTTCGTGGGGAGGTGCCCTCCGTGGCGGAGGCACAGCGCGCGGAGCGAATTGTGAGCATGATTCGGGGGGTGCGCGTAGTGCGCGCGAACATGCTCGTTGCCGGCGAAGATGGTTTTGGTGGAGGTGAGACGTGACGTATCTCGTGCTGCAGATGATCGGCGCTTTGCTGATCGCCGCTGTGTTTGGTGGCGCATTGCTGTGGCTGGGCCAGGTTTTGTGGGGGCGCCTCGTCGCGCCGGTGCGTGCCAAGACCCTCGAGTACGAGCTCGAGGAAGCGCGAGCCGACATCATCATCCAGAACCAGCGCATCGAAGGCCTGCACAAAGATATCAGCGCTTCGAGCGAGAAACTCGAAACGCTCCAACGAGCAAAGCGACAGCTCACCGCGACCTTGGACGCTCGCAACCGCTCGATGCGCGAGGCGAACGAGCGATTGTCCGCGATCGACCTCGAGGCGCGCCCGACTTCACGGGAGTCGGCAGAGGATCTGAGGCGTGAGCTTCGCATCGCCGTAGACGAGCGCGACGAATCGCAGGCCGCACTACGCCAATCGGAGACCCGTGGGGAGCGATTGCGGACCGAGCTCGAGGTGTTGCACGGGATTCACGAGCGGATGCTCGACGACATCGAAGGTCTCAAAGGTCGACTCCGGGAGGCCGAGCTTGGCGCGAAGACGACCGGCGAATCGCGGCCGCCCGCCTGGGTCATGGTGCAGCCGTTCGGGCCGCGGGACGACCTCCAGCGGCTCGAGGGAGTCGACCCGAGCCTCGAACGCGCGTTGAACCGGCTCGGCATCTACCACTTCCATCAGATCGCACGCTTCGATTCGTCGGACGTCGAGTGGCTCGTCGAACACGCCGACGGTGTTCCGGAGCAGACGATTCGCGATAGCTGGATCGTCGACGCCTCGCGGCTTGCCGGCGTGCAGGGCAACTGACGTTCGCTAGGACGCTGCGTCGAGCGCCCGGTCGGCGAGGCCTGTTAGCGCGTCCCGTGCGCCCTCGAGATCCTGTTCGAGTTCGCTCACGATCGAGTCGGCTTCCTCGACGGCG
>JAFDFW010000421.1 GCA_019309605.1 Deltaproteobacteria bacterium
GTGGGCGACGATCCGACGAGCCTCTCGAACGCGTTCCAGAGCATCATCAGCGACAGCATTTCGTGCGACATCCAGATGGACGAGCGATTTGACGACAAGGACAAGGCGTGTGCGGAGGGTGACGTTCGACTCGACGGCATGCCCTTGGCCTGCTCAGATACGAACGGTTGGCGCGTCAAGCCAGGGGTCGACGACGTGATCGAGCTCGTCGGCGGCGCCTGCGACACGTTCAAAAGCGGCGACGTGACCTTCACGGCCGAGTTCCCGTGCGGCGCGATCATCGTCGAGTAGCCGCTAGTCAGACTCCAAACACCTGAAACGAATAGCTAATTGTCCGGGGAACAGGGCGGGGTATGCTTTGCGCGGGATACAGAGTCAGTGTAGAATGTTAGCATAATTGGCTTTTTCTGTGTTGGGGAGTTTGTGATGCGTAGTTGGCTTTCGATTGTGTTCGTGGGCGTGGGTGGTCTGGCGCTCATCGCCTGTAGCGGCAGTGGCTCTGACGGACCGCCGTTCGGTGGTGGTGGGACCGGTGGCACGGTGGTGGACTGCTCGTCGTTGACGAATCCCCCGCCGGGTTGTGACGCGCTCTGCCCAAGTGGCAGCGACTCGGAGTGCGAGCTCGGCACGTTCTGTTTGAACGGCGTCTGCTCGGCCCAGTGCACCGCAACGGAAGGTTGTGGCGAAGGCTCGACTTGCAACTCGCGCGGTCGCTGCGTTCCCGACATCGGCACGGGCGGCGTCGGTGGCACGGGCAGCACCGGTGGCGGTTCAGGCTGTCAGTCGGTTCAGGTAACTCCGACGCGAAGCATTCCGAACGTCATGTTCCTCGTCGACCAAAGTAGCTCCATGAGGGGTGACCGTTGGGAGGATGCCCATTCCGCGGTCACCGGTACCGTGTCGGGCCTCGAGGCCATCGTGCGCTTCGGGTTGACGACGTACACGGCAGACGACGGAGGGCCGCCATGCCCCGAGCTTCCTACGGAGGTGGTTTTCGCGCTCGACAACTCCACAGCGATCAACATGGCGTACCCGATGTCCTACCCGAGGCTTGGCGACTGGGACACTCCGACGGGGGAGAGCATCGACGCGTTGGTCGCGAACATTCAGAGCGCCCCGCCACCTGCCGAGGGGCCGACGATCATCGTGCTCGCCACCGACGGCGAACCCAACACGTGCGCCGACCCTCACAACCAAACCACCGCCGCCAAGGACCTGTCTGTCCAGGCCGCAGCCGACGCGCATAGTGCGGGCATCGAGCTCTTCGTGCTGAGCGTGGGAACCGGCGTTTCCGACTCTCATTTGCAGGAAATAGCCAATGTCGGGGTTGGACTTGCCCGAGACGGCTCTCAGGGCAACGCCCAGTATTGGCGGGGCAACGACGCCCAAAGCCTCGAAGGCGCTTTCACCGAGATCATCGCGGACAGCATCTCGTGCGACATCCAGATGGACAAGCGGTTCGCTGATGTCACTAAGGCCTGTGCCGAGGGCGATGTGCGACTCAGCACGGACCTTGGCGTCGAAAGCTTGAGCTGCCCCAGCGAATGGCGCGTGAGGGACGGCGCGCTAGATGTGATCGAGCTCGTGGGCGATGCGTGCAATACGTTCAAGACCGAGGCGTCGACCCTCAGCGCCACGTTCCCTTGCGGCGCCATCATCGTCGAGTAGCAACTACTCGGCGAGACTGAGCGCGATTTCCTTTCGGGAGCCGGGCTCCACTCGGACGATTCGTTTCTTGGAAGGAAGGTCTCGTCCGACCTCGATCACGTGGCGGCCCTTGCTGAGGCGCGCCTTCACCGGCGCGCGTCCCATCCAGAGCCCGTCGATCCACACGTTACCCCAAGGTTGAACGACGACATAAACCCAACCTTTGCCCAGCCGCGCTGGTGACACAGGCGCCGCCATCGCCGCCGCCACTGGCGCTGGCACTTGCACTGGCGCTGGCGCTGGCGCTGGCGCTGGCACTGGCACTGGCACTGACGCTGGCACCGACCCTGCCGCTGACCCTGCCTCCGGCGCCTCCGCTCTCCGATCGAGCCACCGCGTTCCGGTGAACGCCCCAACCAGGCTCAGCACCAACCCGGCCGCCAGCATCAGTGCGAGACTGGTTCTTGGTGGCTTCCGCGGCGGCGCAGCTTCCTCGTCCGTACGCGCCGGCGCGATACTCGGTGGTCGGCTGAGCTCTGTGTCGCGCTCCTCTTCGCGCGCCCGAACGTGCATCCGCGCCTTGTGTCCTCCCCGTTGGCCCTCGACCGTGCTTGCGAGCTCCCGACGAACCTCCGGCGGCGGCGCCACCGCAGCAAGCTCCTCGATCAGTCGCGTGGCGCTCGGAGTGCGAGCGCCGCGGTCCACCTCGATCAGTCGCTCGATCACGTCGCGTAGCGGCAGCGGAACGTCCGGAGCGGCGTCGGCGAGCGATCGGCGATCGCCCTCTAGAATTTTCTGCATGGTTTCGACGTCGTGTGCCCCGTCGAAGGGGCGGCACCCAGCGGCCGCTTCGAACAGAACGACCCCAAGAGAGAAAAGGTCCGCGCGTCCGTCCACCGTCTCGCCGCGCATGTGCTCGGGCGACATGTACGGGATTTTCCCCTTGGCGCTGCGGCTCGCGGTCGCCGTCACGTTGTCGATCGCTTTCGCGATGCCGAAGTCTGCGAGCTTGGTTTCGCCCGAGCGGCTCAGAAGAACGTTGGAGGGTGAAATGTCTCGGTGGACCAGGCTCCCGTGCGCATGCTCGAGCGCATAGGCCAAGTCCAACCCGATTAGCGCCACGGTATCCGGGGACAGTTTTTCTTCGGGAGACGATTTGAGGAGCGAGCGAAGGTCGACCCCGTCGACGAGCTCGAGGGTCATGTAGTGCACACCGCCGACCTCGCCGAAGTCGACCACCCCGACGATGTTGGTGTGGCGAAGCTGTGCGGCCAGCTTGGCCTCACGCTGGAAGCGAGCGACGAACTCGTCGTCATCGCTGAACGCCGGCAGCACACGCTTCAAGCACACGCGCTGCTCGAACCCACCGGCCGCATCGCGCGTCGCTTCGAATGTTTCGGCCATGCCGCCCACGCCGAGACGGCGCACCAGGTGGTAGGGACCAAAGTCTCTCGGCTCGCCGGCCATCCACCAGAAGACTAGCATCATTCCTGAAAGCGCTGGCGCGCCCACTGCGGCCGATGCACGCTCCTGCGCCACTGATGAACGCAGCGTCAGGTCCAATCAGAGGCGTCGACCGCGCCATCTTTCGGCGCCTGTTCGCTCTGGCGATGCCGATCGTCGGCTTGAACGTGCTCAGCGTCCTGACGCTCGCGGTCGACACTGCGATGTGCGGCCGCCTCGTCGATGCC
>JAFDFW010000422.1 GCA_019309605.1 Deltaproteobacteria bacterium
AGCCCGCAACCTCCGGACCATCGACTTCTGCCGCGTAATCCTTTTCCCGAGCGATAGTCCGCGAGTGGGGACGGGTCTCCGCATGGGTCGGAGAGAACATCCATACGATGCGGTTCCCGGAACGAATCGCAGTGCCCGCACTCCCTTCGGAGCCATGAACCTCGACGACGGCGCGGTCACCCTTTTGCTCGACCTCGATCGAGCCGACCAGTGAGCCGCGGGGCGCTTCGATACGCCGTTTGACGTCGGAGCCGATTCGCGCACCGAGCACCTCGAGCCGTGGCGGTGTACCGGGGCGCGTGGACACGCGGAACTCCGCGGCGCCGGCGACCGAGATGATGACGCGGTCCCGACCATCCTTTTGCTCGAGGTGAACATCTTCGACCTTCGCAGCCTTCGGCTTGGCTTTGGCGGAACTTTCACCACCGCGGAGCTTCACCACGATCCCGTTCTGTGTGGCGCGCGCGTGATACGTCGCCCTGCCCGTGAGTGTCAGCTCGATGCGGGCGCCCCGCGCCGTATTGCTCGCGACGGTCCGTGAGACGAGCGCGTTGGTGCCGCTGGTCTCTACGCCGCCTGACGGCAGCACGGCGTTCTCGATGTCGATGACGATGAGGCGTCCGTCGTCCCGCGCGCGAACGGCGTACTGCGGATCATCGAACTCCCCTTCGATCGAGATTTGTGCTCCATCGCTCGCGCCGTTGATTCGGACACTATCGATTTTTGAGCCCGTTGCTTGAGCCTGCCAGCTAGAATTAATCATCGAACGCCAGCGACGGCGGGGGCAAGAAAACGACCGATTATCTATCGACTATCAGGGCGCCGTGAGCTGAGGTGCTTCTCCGCCTTCGTGAAGCGGCATCACACGGGTCAACGGCGGCTTGTCGGGCGCGGTCGGGTCTTCACGGGTGAGCACGACCGAACCAGGACGGATTCGATCCACACGCCAGTTCAGTGTGACTGGCATACCCTCTGAACCTCCGGTCTGTACCACTTCGGGACGACCGATGTAGTCACCACGGCGGATCACATGTCCGACCTTTGCGGTGTCTGTAAGCATTGCGCGTGGTGTGGCGATGCCCGTCACGATGGCGATGAGCTTCATCTCGTCCAGGCTGGTGCTCGGCAGGAGCACCCTACGCTGCGCGGGAGCGGCAGCCTGTGCCTTGAATGCTCTGGCAAACGAACGGAACGGATCGCGGTGCTGGATATCCAGCTCTGAAAAGTCGTCATCGGTGTACACCATCGGTCCCGAGTCGGGCGCCAGGGCACCTTCAGTGTCCAGGCCCTCCCCTGGTTCCTTCTTCGCGCCATCGCCGCGCTTACCCGCGTCGGTCAGCAGGCCGCCTTCAGACTCTTCGTCGTCGGCACCACTGCAGCCGGCCACGCCAACGGCGGCAACCACGAAGAGGCAGGCGAAAAATCGAATCTTAGAGCTCATAGCTGGCTATTTCCTCTTCGACTTCTTCGACTTCTTGGGCGGCTTGGGCGAGGGACGCCTGTAGGTGGTCGCTCGCACATCAACGTCGATGATCATTTCCCCGGACGGCAGCAGCTTCGGTTGCGTCATCCGGATATTCTCTAGGCTGATCGCCCGATCCAGCTTGCTCACGTTGTAGAAGAACTTCCCCATTTGATGGAAGCGGCCCGTAAGCGCGAGCACCACCGGAATCTTCGAATACAGCTCCTGGCGAACCTCCGGGCGAGGCTCGACGAGACGAATCGTGAGACCGCTGAGCTCGGCGACGCGGTTGAGGTCCTGAAGGAAAGCTGCGATTTCCGCATTCTCGGGCAGGATTCGGCGGTTCTGCCGGTCGGCGATCTCTCGATTCGCCAACTCCTGAGTCAGATCGAGGTACTGCTTTTCGCGGCGCTCAGCATCACGAATCTCGTCCTGAAGCTGCTTCTGCTTCTCGTCGGCCGACGTGAGGTCGGAGGAAATGCTGCCGTACACGAGCGAGTAGTAACCACCGCCGAGCAAGGCAAGCACGCCCACGAGCGCGAGCGCTTTGCCCCATCCAGGCAGGCCAACGAATGTCTCTTCGAGATTGGCCATTAGTATTTCACCCTGCAGGTAATATCGAAGCCGACCATCTGGAGCCCGGTATCCGAGTCCTTTACCGCCCGCGTTCGTCGCAACGTCACGCTCTCATAGATCTCGCTAAGGGTCAGTCGACGCAAGAACTCGGCAACATCTTCGTTCGAGCGCCCCATTCCCGTCATCTTGCATTCGCGCTCGACCTCTTCGAAGCGATGGAGCCAGAGCCTGCGGACGTCCCAAGATTCGTTGTACCCGGCCAACGGGTTGTCTTCGCGCATCCGCGCGAGTTCCGCAGCGTTGATCGTCGGCCCACCCGGGCTGCTCAAGACTCTGGAAAGCTCCATGACGGCGCGCGTTGGGCCTCTTCGTGCGCGCTCCAGCTCCTGGACGACCTTTTCGAGGCGCCGGCTCTTCTCGAGGCGGCCCTCGACCGCAGCCAAGCCCTTGGTCTTCGCCTGAAGCTCGTCCCTGCGCGCCTCGAGGGTCTTGTTCTCTTGAGTCACCGCCGCGAGTTCGCGGCTCTGCGCGAAGTACATGATTCCCATGACGACTAGCCACACGGCGATTGCCCCGCCGTAAATCGCACCCCAAGTTCCGAGACTGAAGTCGCCGGATGGAAGAGGTGAAGGTGCGAGGTGCCGGGTGCGCTTCTTCTTGGTGTCCGTGGGTAGCAGGTTGATGCGAATCATCAGTTGCGCTCCCGCTCTTTGCGCAGAGCCAGCCCGATGCTCACCACTGCCTGTGATGCTCGGCCCTGCAAATCCCCTAGTGCTCCTTCATCCACATCGGCCACTCGGGTCGCGTCGAGCACTTCAACGGCCACCTGCGCCCGCTCCTGAAGAATGTCGAGAAGAGATTGGATGTTCGCCGTCCCACCCGACAAGCAAATACGGCTCAAGTCACGATCCCCGCTCGTGGCCAGATAGAAATCGAGCGAACGCTGGATTTCGCCGGCGAGTTGCTCAACGGCCTGGTTCACGATTTCGGGCACCTCACGCGGGACGATTCCACGCCCTTCCCCGCCGCACTTGTACGATTCGGCCTCATCCCGGCCGATGCCGAGCTGTCGCTGAATCTCCTCGGTAATGGCGTTGCCACCGTTGGCGATGTCACGCGTGAACGCAGTCGTGCCGTCGGCGAGGATGTTCACCGTCGTGGTGGAAGCCCCGCAGTGGACCAATACTGTGGTTTCGTCCTGCGCCGCGGCTCCATAACCTGATTCGAACACGTTCTGCACGGTGAATGCGTCCAGATCCACAACCATGGGACGCAGTCGAGCTTCCATCGCCAGGTTCGTGAGATCGGTGATTTCTTCCTTCTTCGCGGCAACCAGAAGCACGTCCATTTGACCGTGATCGGCCCGCTCGTGCAGCACCTCGTAATCGACGTGGACCTCGTCGAGGTCGAACGGAATATGCTGCTCGGCTTCCCAGCTGATCTGCTCTTGGAGCTCGGCGGCCGTCATCAACGGCATCGCAATCTTCTTGATGATCACACTGTGGCCGCTCGCTCGAAGCGCGACGTTGCGTCGCTTCGAGCGCGCAAAGAGCTTCTCGAGCCCCTCGACGACGGCGCCCGAGTTGATGATGTGCCCATCAACGATGGTTTCGGCAGGAAGCGGATGAAAGCCGAACCTAGTGATGGTTCGTGCCCCCCGGCGTCCCTCTTTGATTTCACAGACTTTAATCGAGCTCGAACCGATGTCGACGCCGATTAAGTTCTTCCCCTCGGACGGCATGCAGGCACGCTACTCCTCCTCGCCAAACACACGTACTCTGTCGGCGAGCCTCAGACCCAAAGCTTCGAGAATCTTTCGTTTTGTGTCCATTCGACATCCAAAACCCTTCTCGACAC
>JAFDFW010000046.1 GCA_019309605.1 Deltaproteobacteria bacterium
CGATGGCAAGGTCTACGTTTGCCAAGCGCCGGGGCCCGAGCTCGAGCTGCCCAAGCTGGAATCGGTGACTCCGGTCGTCTTCGAAGGTCCGCATCCCGCGGGGCTACCCGGGACACACATCCACTTCCTCGATCCGGTCAATGAAAACAAGTTGGTATGGCACTTGAGCTACCAGGATGTCATCGCCATCGGCTCATTTTTCACGAACGGCCGGCTTTCGACCGAGCGCATCGTCGCCCTCGGAGGCCCCATGGTGCGGCGGCCCCGGCTCTTGCGCACACGGATGGGAGCGAGCACCGAGGACCTTTTGAAGGGTGAGGTGGAGCCGATCGATTGCCGCGTGATTTCAGGGTCGATTCTAGGAGGGCGTCGCGCGGCGGGGCGTGCGCAATATGTCGGTCCATACGACCTTCAGATCAGCGTGCTTCGTGAAGACCGAACGCGCCGCTTCCTCAACTGGCTCGCTCCAGGCATCAACAACTATTCGGCGATCCGTGCATTTGCTTCGGCCTTCCGTCCCCGAAGCCACCGGTTTCCTCTCACCACGTCGCAGCACGGCAGTCCTCGCGCGATGATTCCCATCGGCAACTTCGAGAAAGTCATGCCGCTCGACATCCTGCCCGCGCCTCTGCTGAAGGCCCTCATCGTCCGCGATACCGAGGCGGCGCGGGCGCTCGGATGCCTCGAGCTCGACGAGGAAGACCTCGCGCTCTGTTCGTTCGTCTGTTGCAGCAAGTACGAGTACGGCTCGTTTCTGAGGGACACCTTAGACCTGATCGAGAAGGACGGCTGATGCGTCCACTGCGAAGATTGCTCGACAAGGTGGGCCCTCACTTCGAGAAGGGCGGGCGTTTTGAGAGCTATCAGGCCCTCTACGAGATGGTCGACACGCTCTTCTACTCGCCGTCCGATGTGTCGCGCCATGCCCCGCACGTGCGCGACGCGATCGATCTCAAGCGCGTGATGGGCCTCGTGGTGATCGGTGTCCTGCCCTGCGCCGTGGTGGCGATGTGGAACACGGGCTACCAGGCCAACCTCGCGATCGAAGCGCTCGGCCTTTCCGCACCTGCCGATTGGCGAGGGGCGTTGATGGAGGCGCTCGCCATCGGCCACGACCCGAACAGTATCGTCGGCGCGACCTTCCACGGGATGCTGTATTTCGCACCCATCTACTTGGTGACTCTGCTGGCCGGCGGCGTTTGGGAGATCCTCTTTGCCGGGATTCGCAACCACGAAATCAATGAAGGTTTTTTCGTCACGTCGATCCTCTATGCGCTCACACTTCCCGCGACGACCCCGCTTTGGCAAGTTGCGCTGGGCATCTCGTTTGGCGTCGTGATGGCCAAGGAGGTGTTCGGCGGCACCGGCAAGAATTTCATGAACCCCGCGCTGGTCGGCCGCGCCTTCTTGTATTTCGCGTACCCAATCGAGATGTCGGGCGAGGCCGTGTGGACGCCCCCCATCGACGTCGTCACGGGCGCGACGCCGCTCGCGATCGGCGCCGAGCGGGGAGTGGCCGGCATCCTCGAGCAGGGCGTGACCTGGATGGACGCCTTCCTCGGTCCCATTCAAGGCTCGATCGGCGAAACGTCTGCCCTCGCGTGCCTCATCGGTGGCGCCCTCATCGTCTACACCGGCGTTGCCTCGTGGCGGATCATCGCTGGAGTTATGCTCGGCCTGGTTACTACGACCGTGCTCTTCAATGTGATTGGCTCCGACACCAATCCGATGTTTGCGATGCCTTGGTACTGGCACCTGGTGCTCGGAGGCTTTGCCTTTGGGATGATCTTCATGGCCACCGATCCGGTCACCGCGTGCGTCACGAATCCCGGCCGGTGGATCTTCGGCTTCCTGGTGGGCCTAATCACCGTTGTCATCCGCGTGGTCAACATCGCGTTTCCCGAGGGGATCATGCTTGCGATTCTCTTCGCCAACATCTTTGCGCCTACCATCGACCACTTTGTCATGCGGGCCAATATCTCGAGGAGGTTGAGGCGCAATGTCTGACCCAGTGAAAGATATGGGAGCCAAGACCGAGACGATCGCACGGACCCTACTCGTGGCGTTCTTGGTGAGCCTGGTGTGCTCTTCGCTCGTGGCCTCCGCCGCAGTCCTGCTGAAACCGCGCCAAGTCGCCAACGCTCTCCTCGACATGCGCCGCAACATCTTGGCGGTGGCGGGGCTGTTGGACCCTGAAGGTGACGTGAACGAGCTCTACGAGAGCATCGAATCCCACGTAGTCGATTTCGAGACCGGAGCCTACGTCGAAGACATCGACCCAGGCACCTTCGACCCGCTGGAAGCCGCCAAAGATCCCGAGCGGAGCGTTGCGGTGCCGGCCGGTATCGACGTTGCCCGGGTTGGACGCCGGGCCAAGCAAGCGCTCGTCTATCTCGTTCGGCAGGACGGCGAGGTGAGCAGAATCATCCTGCCGGTTTCCGGGTACGGCCTTTGGTCGACCATGTACGGCTTCCTCGCCCTCGAGGCCGACGGCAACACCGTTGCAGACATCACGTTCTATGCGCACGGCGAAACGCCGGGGCTCGGAGACTTCATCGTCAAGCCTGCGTGGCGAGCGCTTTGGCGCGACAAGCGTTTATTCGACGAGTCGGGCGACCTGAAGATCGAAGTCATCAAGGGACGCGTTCTCGCGCATGATCCGCTGGCCGACTATCACGTCGATGGGGTCTCTGGGGCGACGCTAACCGGAAACGGAGTCACGAAGATGATGCAGTACTGGCTCGGCGATCACGGCTATGGGCCCTATCTGCGGAACCTGCAACGAGGAGAAAGCCCATGAGCTCCGCTGCCAAGCGCGCTCTTCTCGATCCCGTCGTCGACAACAACCCGGTCACCTTACACGTCCTCGGGATCTGCTCCGCTCTCGCCGTCACGACGTCGCTTCTGCCGTCGCTCTACATGTGCCTGGCGCTCACCGTGGTGGCAGCGCTTGCCAATGCCGCGGTCAGCACGATCCGGCACGTGCTCCCGAGCAGCATCCGAATCATCGTGCAAATGACGATCATCGCGTCGCTGGTGATCGTCGTCGACGAGTCGCTCCAGGCGTTTGCGTTCGAAACCAGCCGTGAGCTTTCGGTGTTCGTGGGTTTGATCATCACCAACTGCATCGTTCTCGGTCGCACCGAAAGTTTCGCCTCGAAAAACCCTGTTGGCCTCAGCTTCCTCGATGGTATCGGCAATGGGCTCGGCTACAGCGTCATTTTGATCCTCGTCGCCAGCACGCGTGAGCTCCTCGGCGCCGGCACGCTGCTCGGCTACACCATCCTGCCCAACGTTGCCGACGGCGGTTGGTACAGCCCGAACGGGATGATGCTCCTGCCGCCGAGCGCGTTCTTCATCATCGGCCTCATCATCTGGGCCGTACGCTCGTGGAAGGTCGAGCAGGTCGAAAAGCCGGGCTTCCGCATTCACGAAGTCCACCGAACGGAGGCGCTGTGATGGGCAACTACGTGGAACTGTTCATCAAGGCCGTGTTCGTCGAGAACCTGGCGCTCTCGTTTTTCCTGGGGATGTGCACCTTCCTCGCGGTCTCCAAGCGCATCCAGACGGCATTGGGCCTGGGTGCCGCGGTCGTGGTCGTTCAGCTGATCACCGTTCCGGCCAACACGTTCCTCTATCACTACGTCCTCGAGGAGGGAGCGCTTGCCTGGGCTGGGCTTCCGGACATCGACCTGAGCTTCTTGGGCCTGGTCACCTACATCGGCGTCATCGCGGCGATGGTGCAGATCCTCGAGATGGTCCTCGACCGCTACTTCCCGCCGCTCTTTCATGCGCTCGGCATCTATCTTCCGTTGATTACGGTCAACTGCGCAATCCTCGGCGGCACGCTGTTCTCTGTGCAGCGCGACTACACGATGTCGGAAAGTGTCGTCTACGGCATCGGGAGCGGCTTTGGCTGGGCACTGGCGCTGGTCGGGCTGGCTGGCATTCGAGAGAAGCTCAAGTACAGCGACGTTCCCGAGGGCCTGCAGGGTCTCGGGATCACGTTCATCATCGTCGGCCTGATGTCACTCGGCTTCATGGCCTTTGCCGGGATCCAGCTGTAGGAGGCAGCGCAGGCGCATGGCTCAGATCGTCCTCGCAGTTGCGGTTTTTACGGGAATCATCGTCTCGCTGTCGGCGCTGGTCCTCTTTACTCGGTCGAAGCTCGTCGAGAGCGGCGTGGTCGAGATGATCGTCAACGATGACCGTGACTTCCAGGTGCCCGTAGGCGTGAAGTTGCTGACGGCGCTTTCGAACGTGGGCCTGTATTTGCCCGGCGGTTGCGGCGGCAAAGGCACGTGTGGCCAGTGCCGCGTGAAAGTGCTCGAGGGTGGCGGTCCAATGCTCCCAACCGAGTCTGCTTTGATCGGACGCAAGGAAGCCGTGGATCAGGTCCGGCTTGGCTGTCAGGTGACCGTTCGGGAGAACATTCGGGTGCGGATACCGGATGAGGTCTTCGGCGTTCGGAAGTGGATATGCACGGTGCGCTCGACGTGCGGTCTCAGCACGTTCATCAAAGAGATCGTCCTCGAGCTTCCGACCGGTGAGCACGTTCCGTTCCGGGCCGGTGGCTACATTCAAGTCGAGTGCCCACCCTACCAAGCGACATTCGCGGACTTCGACCTCGAACCGCAATTCCGCGACGAATGGGACCACCACAAGCTGTGGAGGTTCCAGGCAGGCACCAAGACGCCGACGACGCGGGCCTACTCGATGGCAAACTATCCCGAGGAGAGGGGCATCATCCTCCTCAACATCGGCATCGCGCTTCCACCGCCAGGCTCCGGCGAGAACGTACCGCCGGGTGTCGTCTCGTCGTATCTTTTCAACCTCCAGCCAGGCGACCCGGTTACCATAGCGGGCCCCTACGGCGAATTCTACGCGAAGGACACCGACAACGAGATGGTATTCATCGGGGGCGGCACGGGAATGGCGCCGCTTCGCTCGCACATCTTCGATCAGCTGAAGCGCGTCAAGACCGACCGCAAGATCTCGTTCTGGTTCGGCGTTCGGAGCCGGCGCGACCTCTTTTATCACGATGAGTTCGAGCGCCTCGCTGCCGAGCATCCCAATTTCCGCTACATGGCGGCGCTCTCGGATCCCAAGAGCGACGACGACTGGGACGGTCCCGTGGGCTTCATTCACCAAGTAGCGTACGACCAATATCTCGCAGACCACGAGGCGCCGGAGGACTGTGAGTATTACATGTGCGGTCCACCCTTGATGATCTCGGCGGTTCAGAAGATGCTTTCAGACCTCGGTGTCTCCGAGGAGAACGTCATGTTCGACGATTTCGGGAGTTGATCACGATGGTTGTTTACATGCTGAGCTTTGCGGTCTTTGCGCTCGCCTTGAGCGGCTTGAGCGTCGGCCTGCTTGCGGGGCGTAGCGGCATTCGCGGGACCTGCGGCGGGCTCAATAATACGCACGGGAAAGGCTGCGGGGGATGCGGCCGGTCCGCGAGCAGCGCATCCCAATGCCCGAGGAAACGTGCACCATGACTCCAGTCAAGGAAATACGAGCCCGAGATTTCATGGTCATCAAGCCCGTGGTGTTCACGCGTGACACGGATTTGCTCGATGCCGTCCGCATCTTGGTCGATAGACGCATCTCAGGGGCTCCAGTCGTCGATGGGCGCGGCAATCTCGTCGGCATTCTCACCGAACGCGACTTCTTGAGGGCGGCGCTGGTAGCGGGCTATCACGGCGAGAGCGGGGGATGCGTCGGGGACTACATGAGCTCCGACGTAGAGGCAGTGAATGCAGACGACAGCTTGCTCGACGTTGCAACGCGCTTCGTCGAAACCAAGCACCGGCGTTATCCCGTCATGGAGGACAACCGCGTCGTGGGCTTGGTGACGCGGCAGGACGTCCTGCGCACGGTGATCGACACGTTTGGGCCGCGCCGCTCGGGTTTCCGCGGCTCAACGTAGACAATTGGCCTAGTCGTCGAGCGCTTCCATCCCGCGTCGTTCCGCATCGTCCATGCCGCGGGCAAGGAGACCGGGGAACAGCCCGATGAACCGGAGCAGCTTTTTGCCGGGCGTATTGGGTACCAATATCTCGCTGCGCGGCTCTCGAATGGCGCTCACGACGGCACTCCCCATCTCCTCGGGTGGCATCGGCTTCTCCGTGAAGACAACGACCCCAGCGCGCCGTTGACGCATGCTCTCGAGCATCGGCGTTTCGACTGCGCCGGGACAGACGAGGGTCCAATGAATCGGCGAATTGCGGTGGTCGAGCGCGCAGCTGTGCGTATAGGCGCGCACTGCATGCTTGGTCGCGCAGTACGCCGCAAGGTCGGGCGAGGGCGAGAAGGCTGCCATACTGGCGACGTTGATCACGTGACCGCGCTTTCGAGCGAGAAACCGTGGCAGCAGCGTGCGTACGCCGTTCATGACGCCCATGAGGTTCACTTCGACGGTCAGCCGATCGTCGTCAGCGGAGACCTTATTACAAGGGCCCGGTAGGCACACTCCGGCATTGTTGATCAGCACGTCGAAGGGGCCGCCCTGTGTCTCGGCCCCTTCGACGACCCGCTCCCAGGCGGCGAGGTCGCGCACATCGAGGATTGCCGTCTCGATGCCGGGAACTGTCTCGCGCAGGCGTGACAAGCCCTCCTGGTCGATGTCGACCGCAACGACTTGGTGCCCGGCTTCGACGCAGAGGCGGACGATGGCGGCGCCAATGCCCTTGGCCGCTCCGGTGACGAGCGCTCGCTTGGGTCCCTGGTTTGTCGGTCGTTGCTTCATGCCCAATCCCCCCATTTGTACATCTTGAGTAAGAGCCGGTCCGAGAGGTGGTCGGGCAAGGCCCCAAATATTCGGGCGGCCGTCCGTGCGGATTTAGGAACGAAGTATCGCGTCTTCGGAGAAGCTGCCGTAGCTGCTTTGACCACCGCCTTGCCCACCTCTTCCGGGGAAATTGCACTCTTGAGTTGGTCCTGGGCGAAGTCGTCGAGATCCGACATGAGCTTCTGATACGGGTTGTTCGGATCGTCCCGCAGGTGTTGCCCCGCCTCTCGCGACTTGTCGAACGTCGGCGTGTCGACGAAGCCGGGCACGATCAGGCTCAGCTTGATGTTCCAGGGCGAGAGTTCGAGACGCATGCAAGCGGTCAGGGCCTCCATGCCGCCCTTGGTGGCCGCATACGCCCCGGCGAGAGGCGCGCCCACGTACCGAGAGAGCGAGCTGATGTTGATGACGCGGCCGCCGCCTTGTTCGCGCATGACGGGTGTCAGCTCGGCGAGTAGCTGCATGCCCGACAGCAGGTTTACGTCGAACACATGACGCATCGCTTCGCGGTCGAGTTGTTCGAGGGCGCAGGGTGGGCTGTATCCGGCGTTGTTGACCAGCGTGTCGACCCTCCCGAAGGTGTCGAGCGTCGTTCTCACGAGCGCCGAGGTCTCTTCGGCGTCGCTCAGGTCGGTGGGCACACTCAGCGCTTTGCCGCCTTGCGCGGTGATGTCTGCCACGATGCCATCGAGCAGATCCGCCCGGCGCGCCGCCAACACCACCGAGAAACCGGCTTTGGCGAGGCAATGTGCGGTGGCCTCTCCGATCCCCGATGAGGCGCCGGTGACGATGGCTACTCGCTCCGCTTTGTCCGTGTCACTCATGCGTTCTCCACGTTTTGCCCCCTATGGATGCGCGTGCTACTCGACGCAAGCCGGTTAGGCAAAGCCCTGGCCGCCAGCCAACGCCATGCCTGTAGCCCCCCCGCATAGAACCCGCACCATGCGCGTACTCAACCGCGTGGGCCCGGTGCTGGCTCCCCGATGGCCGTCCCTGGACCCGGACAACATGCTTCGCGCCGCGGCGCGTGCAGCCAAGTCGGACCAGTTCGGGGATGAGAGCTTCCTCGACGCGCTTCCGGTGCTCCTCGACTCGATCGCGCGCGAAGCCGACTTGACTTGGCTCGGCCGCGTGATGTTCCGCCAATCGCTGCTCGGATTTCTCCAGAATCGCTTCAGCGTGTACCGGTATCGCGCCACCCATCCCGAAGTCGCGGACGTTCCGATCGAGCGTCCGGTCTTCATCGTGGGGTACCCACGGACGGGAACGACGATTCTGTTCAACCTGCTAGCCCAGGACCCTGCGAACAGGGTGCCCCTCACCTGGGAGGTGCAGTTTCCCGATCCGCCGCCGGAAAGCGCCACGTTCACCACGGATCCGCGCATCGCCAAGGCCGCGAAGGTTTTCGAACACATGGACGCCATGGCGCCGTCGTTCGCTTCCATTCATGAAGTCGGTGCGGACCTCCCTCAAGAGTGCATGCCGTTTCTCGCGCAAAGCATGCTTGGCCCACAGTTCAGCGTGAGCTTCAACGTGCCGAGCTACCAGGCATGGGTGGACGCGCAGAGCCACGCACCGGCGTACACCTATCACCGGCATTTTCTGGAGCACCTGCAAAGCAAGCACATGAAGGACCGCTGGGTGCTCAAGAGCCCCGTGCACTTGCGTTCGCTCGATGCGCTGCTCACCGAATACCCCGATGCGCGGATCATTTTCACGCACCGTGACCCCGCGAAAATCGTCCCCTCGCTTGCGAGTCTCTACTACGTGATTCACGGGTTGGCGAGCGATGCGGTCGACCCGTGCGCCCTCGGGCAGCAGACGACGGCGTGGTGGGCGGATGCACTCGACCAGGCCACCGCCGTGCGCGAGAAGCACAGCGACAAAGCCGGTCAGTTCATGGATGTCCAGTTCGAAGAGATCGTTGACGATCCCGTCGCTGTCCTCGGACGCGCCTACGAACGCTTCGATATTCCGTGGTCGGCCGACATCGCAGGCCGCATGCACTCGTTCTTGGATAACAATCCGCGGGGCAAGCACGGGTCCCATCGTTACGAGATCGAGGATTTCGGCATGACCCTCGGCCAGATCCGCGAGCGCTTCGACGACTACTGCCGCGCGTACGACGTCCGTCTGGTGCTCTAGCTAGCCGGGATTTCGGTCCGGGTCGTCGGCGGGCACGTGGAGCGCTTGGAAGTCGCGCATCTTGAGCACTAGCTGCGCGCGGGTTTGGACGTTCAGCTTTCGCATGACGCTGCGGAGGAGCGTGGAGACTCGGGACTGCGAAAGGCCCAGCCGATAGGCGATCATCTTGTTGGTCTGGCCCAGCACGGCGTAGGCCACGATCTGGCTTTCGCGCTCGGTGAGCCCGCGCGGGTCGCTGACCCGAGGCGCGTTCGGGAGCGCCAACACGAAGCGCCTACCGTCCGTGTCGAACCAATCGACCATGGACCATCGGCCACGAACCAACGCCTTCCAAGTCTGTAGCGCCCTTTCGGGATCGGTCTCGCGCATCCGGCCTCGCGCACGATCCACCGTAACCGCTGCGTCACGGAGCTTCATCGTGGCAGTGCGCTCCTGTGCCTGCCCCACCGCGTCGGTGATGCGGAAGCCGCCTGCATCGAAGATGGCCTCGGCATCGTACGGGAGATCGGTGTGCGGTTCTTCGCAGGCCTCTTGGGTGGCGAGCCCCTGCCGCAGGCGGTGCCCGGCGTCCACATGGGCGGCTAGAGCGGCGCGACGATCGCCACCCCAGAGCCTTTGCTATCGACGGCTGTCGTGTAGAGCAGATCCTTGCAGTAATCCACATGGGACGTGTAGTGGGCGAGCTGCTCGGGATGGCCTTGGGCGTCCATGGACGCCGTGCCTGCCATTCCCGGGCGTACTTGCTCTCGGAGCACCTCCGGGGGCGTCGTTGCCAAAGCGGCGGCGTGCCGTTCCGCGAAGTCCTCGCGGCCCGATGCAACGTGGACATCCAGCAGTTGGAACGGCCCTCCCTCCGGCGGACGGCCGTACCGCATGCCCGCGACCCCGAGCCCGTGCTCGAGAACCGGCAACCCACGCTTCAGGATGGCGGGAAGCCACTCCTCGTCGCTGAACTCGAGGTTGTACGCCGCTTCAGTGAAATCGATGATGGCCGAACCTATGCGGTCCATGTCGTCACCTTCCTTCAGCCAAGCCAGTGCCCAAGGCACCCACCTTGGCCCACATCCATACCTTCAAGGTGGGTCCGGTCGGGCTGCCTGTCTATACGTAAATGTCTCCCCCAAACTCAGCTTCTGAGATGGGAAGTTTCCGCTCGTGATATCGCTCCGGCTCGCAGCCTGCGCACCTTGAAGAGGGCTTTTCGGGGGACCTGGAGCGGGAGACGGGATTCGAACCCGCGACAGCTTGCTTGGGAAGCAAGAACTCTACCACTGAGTTACTCCCGCGAAGAGCGGCGAGTGTAGCAGACTCGGGCCGTGCGCAAGCGTTCGCGCGGTGTTCTAGGCTTCGCGGCCGATACCCGACCAATGGTTCGGGTTGAGCGCGCCGGCCGCGGGTTTCACGTCCACCAAGAACCCCGTGAGGTGCGCCATCCCAGAGACTTTCTCGAGCTTGTCTGGGCCGTCCGCGGCGAGCAGGTTGACGTTGACGCCGGTCGTCTTGCTGGCGACGCCCATCTTGCTGTCTTGGTGACCCCAGCCGTGTGGTAGAGCGACGGTGCCAGGCATCAGCTCAGAGAGGAGTTTCACGGGGACGCGAACGGTGGCTGTAGCCGTCGACACGTCCGCGAGGCTGCCCTCCTGAACACCCAACCGGCCCGCGTCGTCGGGATGCACGTAGAGATGATTGGTCGAGCGGTCGCCCGAGACGAACTCTTCGATGTTGTGCGTCCACGAGTTGTGTGTGGTGATCGCGCGCTTCGTTATCAGCTTGAGCTTGTCTTTCGTCTCGAGCTCGAGTTGAAAATCTGCTTCGAGTTTTTTTGTTTGCTTCAGGAAGACCTCGGGCGCGAGGTGCACTTTGCGATCGTCGTGAACGACTCGTTTGCCGAGGAAGCTGCCGGGATCGTGATCGGGACGGAGTCGGCCGTGCTTTTCCTTCAACAGCTTCTTGAAGCTGCCCTGTTTGGTGGCACGGAGCAGACCTGACAGCAGAAGCTCTTGCGGGATCGACGGCTGTTTTCCGCGACGCCCAAGGGAGTTGAGCGTTTTCGCCGTCTCGAAGACGCGCTGGGCGGCGGCCGAGCCCCACAAGTTGATGCCGCTTGCTTTGGCGATGTCGACGTAAATCGTCGCTTCATCGCGCTGCTCGCCCTCGGGCGGAACGACGGCGCGGGTCGCTTGTAGGTACGGCTTCGACTGAAGCCCCAACATTAGCGGGAACACGAATGGCAGGTCCGGGCGCTGGAACGGCGACGTACAGGGGAGCACATGTGTTGCGACGGACGCCGTTTCGCTCGGCTGGATGTCGAGAACGACGAGCAGTTCGAGCTCCTTGAAGGCCTCGCGAAGGCGTTCGGAGTTGGCCATCGTGATGAGCGGGTTGCCGCCGGTGACGAACAAGGCTTTGATTTGCCCATCGCCCGGGGTGAGGATCTCGTCGGCGAGGATGCCGCCGGGCATGGAGTCGTTGACCGACGGGAAGTCTCCGATGCGGCTCTGATTCTCGTGCATGAGCGTGCCGGTCTTTTTGCCGAACGCGGCAAAGTCGATGACGCCGGTGCTGACGAGAGTGCCGCCCCGTCGGTCGAGGTTGCCCGAGATGGCGTTGATGCACTCCTGCAGCCAAAACGCGAGCGAACCGTTGGTGCCCATGTTCACGCCGGTCGAGCAGTAGAGCGCAGCCCCGTTCGCTTCGCTGTATGCGCGCACCATCTCTCGGAGCGTTTCGGCTGGAATGCGCGTCACTTCAGCGGTTCGCTCGGGCGACCAGGCCTCAGCGACGCGGGAGAGCTCATCGAAGCCGGTCATGTGTTGGTCGATACGTGCGCGGTCGATCTTAGAGGTCGCTAGCAGCTCGTGCAGGAACGAAAGGTAGAAGAACACGTCGGTGTTGGGGCGAATGAAGACGTGCTCGCCCGCAACTTTGGCCGTCTCGGTGCGACGGGGGTCGACGACGAAAATCTTCGCGCCGCGCTCCTCGACCTCTTTGAGGCGCCGAATCGGGTTCGACACCTGCAAGAAGCTCCACTTGGAGATCGCGGGATTGGCTCCGACGATGATCAGACACTCGAGGTTTTCGAGGTCGGGGAAGGGCTGTGTGAACGGAAAACCGTAGACCTGGCGCGCGACCGCGAACTTGTTGGCGCAATCCTGAGTGGCTGAGGAGAACATGCTGGCCGAGCCGACGCCTTGCATGAAGCCCTGCGCAAAGACCGGATGCAACACTCCGAAGCCGGCCGCCGTGCCGACGTACATGGCAATGCTGTCGCGACCGTGGTTGTCGATCAGCTCTCGCACCTTGCTACCGATGCTGCCGAGCGCGTCGTCCCAACTCACACGCTGAAGCTCGCCGTCGACGCGCTGCATGGGGTAGAGCAGTCGATCGGGCGTGTTGTACATCCGATGCTGCTTGAGCCCTTTGAGGCAACCGTACCCGCGCGTCGCTACGTGGTCGTCGTCGGGCTTGATGTCGACGACTTGGTCGCCATCCACCGTGACCTCGAGCCCACAGAGAGCCTCGCAAATCCGGCAAAAGGTATGCACTGTTTCGGCCATGACTGACCGAGTCTATAGGGCCTAGTCCTCGTGGATCAACTCGTCGAAGGCGCGATTCACGTCGTCCATCGATTCCATGAGTAGGTCGTCGGTGCTGTCGCCCGATGGGCCGCCCAGGCGCTGCAAACGCTGACCAACCTCTCGAAACTGCGGTTCTCTCTGGAAAACGAACTCGTAGTGCAGGCGGGCTTGATCTGTCAGACCACCGATTTCGCAGGCCATGGCGAGCTCGTAGTGCATGCCCACTGCTTCCGTAGCCGTCTTCTCGGGGCTTTCCAAACCGGACTGGAACGCTTCGATCGCGTCGCGTGGTTGGCCCTCTTCCATGTAGATGAGGCCGATCATCGTCCAGCACAGGCAGCGCCGCCGCGGGTCCGCCATCGCCACTTGGAACTCGCGTCGCGCGTCGGCAAACAGCCCCATCTCTTTGTAAGCGATGCCGAGGTCGAAGTGCGTATCGCTGTCGTCGTCGCTCACTTGCTCTGCGACGCCGGCCTTGAACTGCTCGAAGACCGTCTCGACGTCGATCATCTGGGCGCCTTCGTCGATCGGCGCGATCTCTGCAACTTCTGCGAGCTCCTCTGCGAGCTTCTCCGCGAAGTCGAAGCCCTCGTCGCCGGGCTCGAGCTCTTCGTACTCGAACTCCATCTCCGGCGCCTCGGACGCCATGTCCGGGGGTATCGACGTCACGTCCCGCTGAATGAGCGGTTGCGCTACGGCGGACACCCCTGAGGAGGCGTCCGCCAGCTCTTCGATCTCGCGCGCCTTCTCCAGCACGAGTGGATGGTCAGGCAGAGTGAGCTGAAGCTCGCCGACGATGGCACGCGCCTGGGTGAACAGGCCGTCGACCAGATATGAATCGGCAAGCTCGAGAGTTCGCTCCATCAGACTGGGCGCGATCGCGGCGGTGGCTGGCGCGACCTGCGTGCTCACGAGCGGAAGCGCGAGGAACTGCGAATACGTCATCGGACCGAGCGCCCGCAAGGGGATGACCCGTCCACCGGTCGGCGGCCGCGGAGCAGGAGGCACAGACGAGTAGGACTCCTCGAGTTCGACGGTCGCCTCGGAGACGGCGGGGAGCGAGCCGGAGACGGTGCTTGCCTCCTCCAACTCCTCGATGTCTTCCTCGACGTACATGATGCCCGACGCTCCGCTGAGGCCGGACGCGCCGCTCAGCGAGGGCGAGCTCAGCTGCGAGCCTCCGCTCACCGGTGCGGTCCCACTCAGCTGTGAACCGCCGAGCTGCGCGGTCGAAACAGAGCCCGGTGATGCTGCTGGCTGCCGCACCGCGCCTTGCGGCATGTAGTGCTGTCCCGAGGCGGAAGCGGTCTTTTGCAAGGCCGCGAGAGCCTCTTTGTCGTTCGGGTTGAGCTCCAGGATGCGGCGCAACGCGCTCATGCGTTCCTGCGGGCGTTGTGCTTCGCGGTGGATGCGCGCGACTTCGCGATACACGCTGATCGCCTTGTCGGTCTGCGAGAGCATCAAGAATGCCTCGGCGAGCAGCGACAGAGTCGACACGTCGCGCGGGTCGGCCTTGAAGCAGATTTGCAGCTTGGCGAGCGCGCGCTTCGGATCGCGACGCGAGATGTACGTTTCGGCGAGCTCCTTCGCCACGCGAACATCGTTGCTCCGGTGGTACAACAGGCGCTCCGCGACCTTGACGTAATCGTCGAGACGGCCCTGGTCTTTCAAGAGCAACGCGCCTTGTTCGAACTCGTCTGCCGCTTCTTGTGTGCGCCCCGCGCGCGACAGCGCTTCGGCGTACTTGATGCGCACTGGAATGTGCTCGGGATCGAGCTCGACCATCTTGCCGAGCATCGCCAGTGCTTGGTCGGTGTCACCTGCGCGCATGAAGCCGTTCGAGACATCCTCGAACACACTCATCGCATCGCTGATCAGTTGAAGCTGCTCGTACATTTCGCCGAGCCGCACCTGCGCGTCGAGCCGCGACGGGTCGAGCTTCAGGATCTGCTTGTAGACCGCGATCGCTTTGAGAAAGAAGCCTTGCTGTGCGTAGTGACCCGCGACCGTTTCGTAGGTCTCGATCGCCGAGCCACGGTCGCCCTTGCGTACGTGCAAGTCGCCGATCTTCAGCAAGGAACGAACGTCCCGCTTGTCGGTATCGACCAGCTTCTTGTACTGGGCGATCGCCTTGTCGTACTGGCCGCGCGACTGGTACTTCCGAGCCGCGTCCAGAACCTTATTCCTATTGATAGCCAAAGCCCCTGCTATGCCCCCATGCGTTCAGTGCGCCCACACAAGTCTACTAATGCCGGACGGGGGCGGTCAACAAGCGCTAGGCCTGAAGCTCGTCGAGGAAACGCGTGGAGAACCGTCCCTCCACGAATGCCGGGTGCGCGAGGATCCT
>JAFDFW010000423.1 GCA_019309605.1 Deltaproteobacteria bacterium
CAGTCGAAAACGCGTACTCTGATCCATTCGTCGGGATCTTCGGCGCGTTTGCCATCCTTGCCGCGCTCCAACACCGGGACAACACGGGCACGGGCCAGCATGTCGATTTCTCACAGCAGGAAGCCATCATGCAAATGGTCGGACCTGCCTACATGGACTACGCCCTCAACGGACGGGTGGGAGGCCCCAAGGGGAACGAGCACCCGCTGTCTGCCGCGTCTCCACACGGGGTCTTTCCATGCGCGGGGGACGACCGCTGGATCAGTATTGCAGTGATGACCGACGCCGAGTGGCAGGGTCTGCGCGAGGCCATGGAGCATCCCGAATGGGCCTCTGAAGATGCCTACGCCACCCCGAAAAGCCGTCAGGCAAACATTGATGAGCTGCACCGGCATGTGGCAGAATGGACCGCCGGTTTCGATGACCGCGAGCTGGCGGACAGGCTGCAGGGGAGGCCCGCGAAACCTACATTGAAGTGACACACCCCCTGGGTTTCCAGGAGACGATTTACGGCTCATACGTCAAGACCAGCGCGTTTGATGCGGACATAAGACCCGGACCGGTGATTGGGCAGGACAACGAGAGGGTGTTCAAGGAGATCCTTGCCATGTCCGGTGAAAAGTACGATCAACTCGTGGCCGATGAAGTGATTTACTAAGAGAGGACCAATCGAATGAAACCGTTGAAGTTCGCACTCGCGACTTCTCCGCTACGCCAGAGCTGCGGACAAGCAGAAGTGGGACTGGCTGACGATCCCGGAGCATATTTTCATGCCCGGCATGATGGAAGAGACGATGGGCGCGCGTTTTCCCGAGGGGCTTTCCGCAGCGGCGGTGCTCCTTGGTGCGACGGAACGCATTAAAACGCTGACCTACATCCTGGTGCTGCCCCTGCGCAACCCGCTGATGCTGGCCAAGCAGATCTCGACCGTGGATTTCCTGACCGGTGGTCGCTTCACACTCGGAACCGCGGTCGGCCACATGGAGCCCGAGTTCGATGTGATGGGCGTGTCCTTCAAGGAGCGCGGCAAGATCGCCGATGAGTCCCTGGAGGTGATGAAAGAATGCTGGACCAAGGACCGCCCCACCTTCGACGGGCCGTACACGAAGTTCGACGACATCGCCTTTGAGCCGAAGCCGGTACAGAAGCCACATCCGCAAATCTTCATCGGAGGCAACTCCAAGCCCGCGATGCGCCGCGCGGCCAAGTACGGCAATGGCTGGATTCCTTGGTTGATCACGGCGGCGGAGCTGCCTGCATCCATCGAGTACCTGCGCTCGCAGCCCGGGTTCGCGGAGAAGGAAGACACCTTCGAAATCATCATGCCGACGACCGCATATCAGATCGAGGACTACTCCCACGCGGAAACCGGCGAGACCAAAATTGAGGGAGACCGGGATGGCGTCCTCAGGGATATCGAAACCCTGCAGAAGGCAGGCATGACCGGCGCCCAGGTGATGCCGCCCCAGTTGGAGAAATTCGAGCAATGCCTCGAGTGGATCGCCTGGTTCGATTCCGAAATCATTCCCAACTTCCAGTAAACGGAGTTTCGACAATGAGCCCCACAGCAGATCTCATCCTGTTGCGGATTGAGGATGGCGTAGGAGTCGTCACCCTCAACCGCCCAGACAAACTGAATGCGGTCAGCTGGGAGCTGGCAGAGGAGCTTGCCCGCACGCTCGTCGAGTTGCGCGAAAACGACGAGGTGCGGGTCATCGTCCTCACCGGCGCGGGGCGGGCTTTTTGCGCCGGTGGCGACGTCGACTTCCTCACCGGGGACAGTGACCGGCCCATGCCGGGAACCTCGGACGCCTCGCGTCCTATCCCAAGGTCACAGCGCAAAACCCCCGGTGGGCCGTTCGTCGATGTCGTGCGTCAGATCGTCGCCGTCGATAAGCCGGTGATCGCTGCCATCCACGGGCCAGCCGTGGGGGCCGGGCTCGGGTATGCGATGGCCTGCGACCGCCGCTTCGGGGACACCACCACCAAGATGTCCGCCATCTTCACCAACGTGGGTGTGTCGCCGGATTGTGGTGTGTCTTATTTTCTGCCCCGTCTCGTGGGTTTCTCCAACGCCTTGATGTTGGTGGAAACCGCCAAGATTTTGAAGGCGGAGGAATGCAAGGAGATCGGCCTCTTGGACGAGCTGGTACCGGAGGGCACCGACTTCGAAGCCGCCATGGCATACGCGAAGAAGCTGGCGTCCCGGGCGAGCGTCGCCGTCGATATGGCGCGGCGCCTCATACACATGTCGCAAGTGTGCACGCTCGATGAAATCCTCGACTACGAGGCCATCGCGGGGGTCTCTGTAGCGGGCTCCTTGGACGCCAAGGAAGGCACCACGGCCTTCATGGAAAAGCGCAAGCCGGTCTACCGAGGCGTGTAGCCCTGAAGCCATGAAGCTGGATCCCAAGGATCGCGCTCTGGTGCTCGCCGAGCTTTCACGGGCGGAGACGAGCGCAACCCCGGAAGAGGTTGAAGCCGCGTGGCGCGACGAGATCGCCCGGCGCGTGCAGGGCATCCAGGATGATGCTGCGGACACGGTCGACGGGCGTGAGCTGTCTCAACGCGTCCGTGCCGAATACAAGTCTTGATTCAGTCCTTCCGACTGCTTCGCAAAGCCGAGCGTGAGCTCGATCTGGCCCGTCGATGGTACGACGAGCAGCGCTTCGGCCTCGGCCTGGTCTTCTTTGATGCCTTTGAAGCGGCCGTTGAGCGGGCCCTGACGTTTCCTGACGCTGGGATTGCTGTGCTCCATGAAAGGCTACCGCACCCAGTGCGGAGATTCCCGGTCAGCGGCTTTCCTTTCTACGTCGTGACGTCCTCCGCCCTTGCATGAGCGCCCCCTAACCTCAGTGGTCCAGATTGTTCAGTTGGGCTTGTCCGGAATGCCGTCGCTGCGTACTCTCCGCGCCATGACGGACACTGGATTACCGAGGGTAGCTGGACTGGTCATTGCTGTGGGCATATTCGGTGCAGGCATAGGTTGTGGCGAAACCGGAGGTGGCGCCGCCGGGACGGGAGGCGCGGGCGGAAGTGGAGGCGCAGCCGGTAGCGAAGCGCCGATCATCACCAAGGTGCAATGGGACTGGGCCATCCCCTGCAATGTGGACACCACCACCGCACTCGACGTGACCGTGTTTGCAACCGACGATGACACCGAAGCGGGAGCGCTCGTTTACTCGGGCTCGGTTTCGGATTGCACCCCCGACATTGACGCGGATGTTTCGATCCTCACCTGCACCCCAGGGCTCGAGGAAAAGAGATCGGGTACAGTCACGGTGACAGATCCAGAGGGCAACTCGGACACCGTGAACTTCGGGTTCTTCGCGTGCGAGAGCGACGAAGTGTGCCAGGGCGGCGACCCCTGCGAGTAGCGAGCCCGTCCCCAAAGAAAAGGCCCCCAGCCGGAGCCGCGGTTGGTAACGCCACAATAGAAAGGCCCCGAGACCATTCACGATCTCGGGGCCGGCGTCCCTAATCACTCCGAGTTGGAACTCCGTCGTGGGGTTCCTTAGAGATTGGGAGGGGCTCCGGAGGCTCGCGGCGTGAGGTTGTTGCGAACAAATTCTACCGCTCACCGTGCGTTCGAAATTCAGGAGCTAAAGGAGTGGCGTACGGAGGCGGCTCCGAAGGAATCGCCCTGTCGCCTTGACCTACGGTTCCTGCTGAAGCCTCGTTTCGGTCAGCCAAGACGGTCTTTGCGCCTTGCTCGGCTGGCCCGGACTCATGTCCACTCCTTCCGGAGGCTTTGGCGGGATTGCAGGCCAGGCGAGCAGGTCGGCCTTGGTTTGCCTAACAACGATGTAGTCGGACGTGACGTTGATGGTTGTCAGGTCTTGCATCAGCAGCACAGGA
>JAFDFW010000047.1 GCA_019309605.1 Deltaproteobacteria bacterium
TCGAGCGAGAGTTGATCCGGTCCGATGCCATCGAGCGGAGCCAGCAGGCCGTGCAAGACGTGATAGCGGCCGCGGAAGCTTCCGAGCGCTTCGAGCGCGATCAAATCCGGAACCTTGGCAACCACGCAGATGAGCGACTCGTCACGGCGCGGGTCTTGGCAGATCGCACATCGCGACTCGGCGCCGTAGTTGCCACAGAGCTCGCAGCGCGTGACCTCGTCGTGAATTGTGCTGAGCGCGCGGCCTAGCGCGTCGGCGTACTGCGCGTCTCCTTCGAGGACGAAAAAGGCCAGTCGCGCCGCGGTCCGTTCGCCGATGCCGGGCAGGCGAGCCAGCAATGAGATCAACGATGCGATCGGGTCGTTGGCCATCATCGCTCAGCCGAGCCCGGGAATCGAGAGTCCCCCCGTGATCTCTTCAATCTCGGCGTCGACGTGCTCGCGGGCCTTTGCAAGAGCCGCATTCGCAGCGGCGACGACCAGGTCTTGCACCATCTCGATGTCCTCTTCTTGGAGCAGGACCTTGTCGATTCGAATCTCAGCGAGCTCAGGAACGCCATTGGCCACGGCAGTTACCTTGTCGTTGCCCGCGCTTGCTTCGAAGGTCTCTTCCTTGAGCTCTTCACGGCGCTTCTCGACCTTGCGCTGGACACGGCCAGCCTGCCGCATGAGCTCCCCCATTCCGCCACGAAAATTCATTCGATCCTCTCAGTCCGCTTCGATGTGTACTTTGAGTTTTCCAGCCGATTCGGGAAATACCTCGACGGCGTCACGCACGATAGGGTGGTTCAGAGCCTCTTTGCGTGTGGCCTCCGCTTCCGCTTGCTTTCGCTGGGCGGCGACCGCCGCCACGGTCTTGGTGGCAGCCTCGGCCTGAGCGTCGAAGCGAATCTCGACCTCCGGGCGCGCGCCGAGTTGCTGTTCGGCGATCCGCACGATTGCGGCGATCGACTCGGGTGACTCTGCTTGGCGCCCGTAAAATGAGCCGTCCTTGAAGGAGAGGACGATCCGGTCGGGGCCGACCGCTTTGGGAATTCCATGCTCGAGCACCGCAGCGAGCGCCGGTTGCTGCTGCTCGAGCGTGCCGACCAGCTCTTCCCATTCTTGAAGCGCCGCTCGGCGGATCGGCGTCAGCACCTCGCCACTGCTGGTATGAAAACCACCGGAGTGTTTGGTCGCCGGCATGATCGGTTGGTCGGGGTCTTGAGGCTTGGGGTCCGGCTCCGGTTCGGGCTTGGCTTCCGGTTCGGCTTTGGGCGCGGCCTTGGCTTCAGGCTTGGCCTCCGCTTTCGGTTTGGCCGGACGCGGTGTGGGCTTGGGGTTCGGTTTGCGAGGGCGCGTGCCGCCCGATGAGCCCCCGGCGGCGCCCGGGTTCGCCTGCAAGGATTCGAGCCGGGCGACGAGGTCCGACACCGCTTGAAGGGGAGGGCGCGTCGCGACGCGTACCAAACCCATTTCGAGCATGAGCTTCGGATTGGGGCTGTGGGCCATCTCGTCCATGACCATCGAGGTTGCTCGAAAGGCGCGTTGGAGCTCCAGGATGTCGATGTCACCGATGAGGGCTTCGGCGGCCTGCCGCTCTTCGGGGACCCATTCGGCCGGGTCGCCCGCGTCCAGCTTGAGAACGACGAGGTCGCGCACGAGTTGAAGCAATTGGCGGGCGAAGTGCTGCATGTCGACGCTCTTGTCCGCGAGGCCGTCGATGGCGCCTACCACCCCGGCTCCGTCGCCTTCGAGCACCGCACGGGCCACGTCGTAGAGCGCCTCGCGCGCCGCGATGCCCAGGCTTGCGGCGACCGTGTCTGCGGTGATCCGGTCGCCGGAGATCGCGACGAGCTGGTCGAGCAAGGTGAGGGCGTCGCGCATCGAGCCAGCCGCCTCACGGGAGACCACCGAAATCGCTTCCTCGTCAGCCGACAGAGTCTCGGCGTCGAGAATCGCGCGGACTCGGTCGGCGATCAGCCGGTGCGGGATGAGACGAAAGTCATATTGCTGGCATCGCGAGCGGATCGTCACCGGCACCTTGTGGCCCTCGGTGGTCGCGAAGATGAACTTCACGTGGTCCGGTGGTTCCTCGAGGGTCTTCAGGAAGGCGTTGAATGCGCCCGCCGATAGCATGTGAACCTCGTCGACGATCACGATCTTGTAGCGGTCCCGCTGCGGCCGGTAGGGGAGAGACTCCTGCAGCCGGCGCACGTCTTCGACGCTGTTGTTCGAGGCGCCGTCGATCTCCTGGACGTCGACGTCGATGCCCGCCGTAATCTCGAGGCAGGGGCCACATTCGTTGCAGGGGGTCGGCGTCGGGCCTTTGTCGCAGTTGAGCGCTTTGGCGAGGAGGCGTGCGGTGGTGGTCTTTCCGACGCCGCGCACCCCGGTGAAGAGGAAGGCGTGCGCGACGCGATCGGCGTTGATTGCGTTTGCTAGCGTTCGCGCAACGTGCTCCTGACCGACCAGGTCTTCGAAGCTCTGCGGACGATATTTCCTTGCTAGAACGGTGTACGCCATCGGGCGAGCGAGCCTATCACGGTCCCCAGCCCGGCGCAGCCGCGCTTACTGAATCGGCGCAGCCGCCGCGCTCACTCCGTGGTGTCTGGCTCCGGGGCTTCCTCGTCGTCCAGAAGCTCTTCGACCTCCTCGTCTTCGAGCTCCTCGTCTTCGTCGCCGGCCATGGCTTCGCGCATCATTTCCTCCATGGTGGGCATGCCGCCGGCTGCCTCGCCGCGATCGTCTTCCCCGTCGCCATCCTCGTCGACTAGGGCATTGGGATCGCCACCCATGATCGCGTTGCCGAGGCCGATCGACACCTGTGGGTACCAGGTGATGATTCCAAGACCGATCAACATCAGGCCCACGAAGGGCGCAACGCTTCGTATGACGTGACCGAGGCCCTTCTCATAGAGGGCGCTGGCGACGAAGAGGTTCAGGCCAACCGGCGGCGTGAGGTAGCCGATCTCGAGGTTGACGATGAAGATGATGCCGAAGTGCATCGGGTCGACGCCCATCGAGGCTGCGATCGGAGCCAACAAGGGCACGAAGACGAACATCGCGCTGAGGATGTCCATCATCATACCGACGGCTAGGAGGAGCAGGTTGAGCAAGAGAAGGAACTGCCAGTACGCGAGATCTTTGCCCTGAATCCATTCGACCATGAGAGCCGGGATGTCTTCCTTCTCGAAGAACTCGCCGAGCGCGAGCGCCATGACCATGATCACGAGGAAAGAACCGAGGAACACACCCGTCTCGCCGAAGATGCCCGGGATAGCTTTGAGCTTGAGAGCGCGGTGCAGCCAGACCTCGACCACAACCGCGTAGGCGACGCTGACGGCGGATGCTTCGACCGCGTTGAAGATGCCGCCGTAGATGCCACCGAGGATCAAGATCGGGAACATCAGGGCCCAGAAGCCATCTCGGGCTGCGGCCGCCAGCTTCTTGAACTTGAACGGCGAGGTCGGGACCTTGTCGACAATGCCTTGGTAGAACGAATAGCCGATCAGAATCGAGCCCATCACGAGGCCGGGACCGAACCCTGAAGCGAACAGACGCTCCACTTCGATGACCGCGCTCTGGTTGACGATCGGGTACACGATCATCGGGATCGACGGGGGAATCAGAATGCCTAGAGAACCCGCCGAGGTGAGCAAGCCATGGGAGAAGCGCTCTCGGTAGCCCTCCGCGATGAGGGCAGGGCCCATCATCGTGCCGATCGCGACGACCGTCGCTGGGCTCGAGCCGCTGATCGCAGCGAAGAGCATGCATGCGAGGACGCCGCTCATCGCCATGCCGCCGGGAACCCATCCAATAAAAGCATGCGCGAAGTCGATCAAGCGCTGGCTGATCTGTCCCTTGCTCATGACCGCGCCGCTCATGATGAAGAACGGGATGGCGAGCAGAGTGGGGCTGTCGGCGAGGCTGCGAATGCCTTCGATGACGATTGTGAATTGGTTGAGGTGGGTGAACCCGCTCCAAAGGAACAGGCTGCCGAGGGTCGCCACCCCGATGAGGACGAAAAGCGGCGAGCCTACGAGCGCCGCAGCGATGATGGCAGACGCGAGCATCCCGCCCTTGCCGAGGAACGGCAGGAAGACGACGATCGTGACCATGATGAGGAAGGGCAGCTTCCGTTCGCGAACCTCGCTCATCCTTCGGCTCCCTGCTTGGAGGCCTGTGCCGCAGCAGCGATGGCCGCTTCTTCGGGAGCAGCGCCGTACGAGCCGCCCATGATGGAGCTAAACGCGGCGGCGACGTAGCGAATCGTGGTCATGGCGAACGCGGCAGGAACCGCGATCGTCGCCACCCAGTCCGGGATGTTGGTTTGCTCGAATCGACCCTCGAGCTGGATGGCTTCCCGCGCGTACTCGTAGCCGAGCGCGGCCATGAAGAAGCAGAAGCCCGCGGTGGTGAGGAAACCAATCGCATCCGTCCATTTCGCCATGGACGGAGGGACGACCCGTTTCAGCGCGCCTACCTGAATGTGCTTGCCCTCGTGCGCACAGACGCTTGCACCGAGGAAGCCGACCCAGAGCAACATGATCAGGGAGAGCTCTTTGGACCAGCTATAGCCGTCCGGGAAGTAGTTGAGGGTGATGTAGACGTAGATGGCTGTGACGACGAAGAAGGCCACGAGCTTCTCCACCCAGCCCGAGGCGCGCTCCTGGAGCAGCTTGAACAGCCACGCGAGAGCCGAGAGCGAGTAGAGCAAGAGGTAGAACCAGCGGGACTCGACCTTGGGCTGGAGCATCACCCATCCCAGCAGACCGAAAGCAGCGCAGGCCGCGACCGTCTGGATGATGGGCTTGATACGGGACTGCTTTCCTGGCTCCGCCGCGTGATTCTCCGCGGTCCAAAACGCGAAATAGACGAGGCCCACGCCGATCACCGCGCTGACGATCGGACCCATCGTCGTGAGCGTTTCCATCGCCTCGGGACTCTCGACGCCGAAAATGCGAGCCGCGAGCTCGGCGACCTTGCTGTCCGGTGCGGCGAGGCGTCGATACATGACGTCGAGAAACACCATCACCGCCGACACGCCGAGGAACGTCCAGAGGATCCCCATCTCGATGTGGAAGATCCCGTCGTCTATTCGCCGGATGACGCCAAACCGACCTTTATGAGCATCCTCTTTACCCGGTTCCGCCATAGCGTCGGACGGTACGTTTGATCGACCTGGCAATCAAGACCTGTTGGGGTAGGGTCGCCAAAGAACACATGCGTACAGTCATCCACTTCGACATGGACGCGTTTTTTGCATCGGTCGAGCAACTGGACAACCCGGATTTGCGCGGGAAGCCGGTCTTGGTTGGTGCGCGCTCGCGCAGGGGCGTCGTCACGGCCGCTTCTTATGAGGCTCGTCCAACGGGAGTCGGATCGGCGATGTCTATGGTCGAGGCGCTGCGCCGTTGTCCGGAGGCGATCGTCGTTCCCCCCCGGCGAGCACGTTACTCGGAGCTGAGCGCTAGGGTTTTCGAGGTGTTTCGCCGCTATACACCCTTGGTCGAGGGCCTGTCGGTCGACGAAGCCTTCCTCGACGTAACCGGCAGCCGGGCGCTCTTCGGGGACGGGCCCGAGATTGCCCGCCGCATCAAGCAGGAGGTCCGGTCCGAGATCGGGCTCACCGGCTCGGCGGGCGTCGCGCCGAACAAGTTCGTCGCCAAGATCGCCAGCGACCTCGACAAGCCCGATGGGCTGACCGTGGTCCCGCAGGGCGGCGCGGCAGAGTTTCTTGCTCCACTTTGGCTGGAACGGATGTGGCGGGTGGGGCCCAAGGCCAGAGTGAAGCTCCACGCTGCCGGTCTACAAACCATCGGCGACCTCGCGCGCGCCGATGTGCGCACCCTCGAGCAGTTGCTCGGGAGTTGGGGGCCGGTTGCGCGTGAGCTTGCGCGGGGCCTCGACGAGCGGCCCGTGGTCGTGGGCGCGCCACCGAAGAGCCTTGGAAGCGAGTCGACCTTCGAGCACGATCTCACGACGAGCGACGCGCTCCTCAAGCCGATCCTGCGACAGTCGATGCAGGTGGCTGATCGTCTCGTGAACAAGGGGTTGTGGGCGCAGGTGGTCACACTGAAGATCAAGTACGGCGATCATCGGATTCGCACGCGTCAAGTTCGGCTCTCGCGGGCGGTATCTGACACTGACGCGATCTTCCAGGCGGCCCGCGATTTGCTCACGCGATGCGATGCGCTCGACTCGGGCGTGCGGCTCACCGGGGTTTCGGTTTCCTCGCTGACCAAGCATCCGGATCCCGAGCTTTTCCCCGACGCAGAGCGGGCGCGCCGGGAGCGGCTCGCGGCGACGACGGGAGCGCTGCGTGAACGATTTGGAACAGCGGGCGTGACACGTGCTTCCTTGATTCCCGAGGTCGTCGATGCAGGGGATTCGCGACGCTAGAAAATTCGCGCAATCCCGGTATAGGCAACCCCGATCCAGAGTTGCGTTGACACCGTCGGGTCGGCCCTCTACGGTCTCCCGTGTTGCGTGCAACACGCACTGCTTTAGGAGCCCCACTGGATGAACACGCGACACACTAAGTTCATCTTCGTTACAGGGGGTGTTGTCAGCTCAATCGGAAAAGGCCTAGCCGCCGCTTCGATGGGCGCCCTCCTCGAAGCACGAGGGTTGCGGGTCACCAACATGAAGTTGGACCCGTACATCAACGTCGATCCCGGCACGATGTCGCCCTTCCAGCATGGAGAGGTGTTCGTCACCGACGACGGCGCGGAAACCGATCTCGACCTCGGTCACTACGAGCGCTTCACGAAGGCGACGATGACCAAGGCGAACAATTTCACGACGGGTCGCATCTACGACTCGGTGATCGCCAAAGAGCGTCGCGGCGAGTATCTCGGAGCCACCATTCAGGTCATTCCGCACATCACGGATGAGATCAAAGCTCGAGTCCGCGAGGCGACCAGTGATGTCGACGTCGCGATCGTCGAGGTCGGCGGCACGGTGGGTGACATCGAGTCTCTGCCGTTCCTCGAGGCGGTTCGTCAACTGCGCGGCGAGCTCGGTCCGCAGAACAGCGTCTCCGTGCACGTGACACTCGTCCCGCACATTGCGGCGGCCGGCGAGCTCAAGACCAAGCCGACCCAGCACTCGGTGAAGCAGCTCTTGGGCCTGGGGATTCAGCCCGAAATTCTCCTGTGTCGGGTCGACCGAGACCTGCCGCTCAAGCTCAAAGAGAAGATCGCTCATTTCTGCAACGTGCCGGTCAAAGCGGTGATCGCCGCGCCGGATGTACACACGATCTACGAGCTTCCGTTGACCCTTCACTCCCAGGGGCTGGATCTCTTGCTGGCCGAGCGGCTCAATATATGGGCACGCGACCCGGACCTTTCGGTTTGGCGGCGGACGGTCGAGCGCTACAAGTCTCCTGGACGCGGTCATGTTTCGATTGCGCTCGTCGGCAAGTACGTCCACCTGCGTGATTCGTACAAGTCGCTTCACGAGTCCTTGGTGCATGCCGCTCTCGAGTGCGACGTGAAGCTCGACCTCGACTACGTCGACAGCGAAGAGCTCGAAGGTGGCGACCTCGAGGCGAGGCTAGGCCGGCATGACGCGATCTTGGTCCCCGGCGGTTTCGGAGACCGTGGCTCTGAAGGGAAGATTCGCGCGATTCAGTTCGCTCGTGAGAATGACATTCCGTTCTTTGGCATCTGTCTCGGCATGCAAATGGCCGTGGTCGAGTACGCGCGAAATGTGTGTGGGCTCGAAGGCGCCAACAGCGCCGAGTTCAATCGCAACGCGCAGCACCTCGTGGTCGACATCATGCCCGATCAACGTGGCATCGAAGACAAGGGCGCAACCATGCGTCTCGGGGCTTACCCCTGCACGATCAAGCCCGGCTCGCTGGCCGCTCAGATCTACAGCACCTCCAAGATCAGCGAGCGCCACCGCCACCGCTACGAGGTCAACAACGAGTACCGCGAACAGCTAGAGCAGGGCGGCCTCGTCCTGTGCGGTGTCTCTCCGGATGAGCGCCTGGTCGAGATGGTGGAGCTCCCTGGGCATCCACATTTTGTCGGCTGTCAGTTCCATCCCGAGTTCAAGAGCAAGCCGCACCTGCCGCATCCTCTGTTCACGAGCTTTGTGCGCGCGGCGGTCGAGCATCACGCGCGTCAGGGCCGTGCGCTTGGCGGCGCAACCGAGGCGCACGTCAACTAGCGTTACTCGCACGGGTGCCGTTTTAAGGGCGGCTTTTCCCGGACGTAGGGCCCGAGCCGGCGGGAACCTCGCCAGGCTCGTCCACCAGGTTTAGGATCAGGGGATGACTCGTCCGGCTCGCCGGAAATGGCTTACGATTCCGACTCGCATCGTGTTGGGGTACATCGTTGTGCTCGTCGCCTTTGGCGTCGTTGGGGGCCTGAGCTTTCTGCAGCACCACCGCACGTCCGAGACGCTTGGGCTGTTGGAGGACGGATACCTGCCCTTGGCGCTGACACTGAGCCAGGCCAAGGCGACTCAGAGCGTCTACGCAAATTTGGTGGAGCGAGCGCTCCAGTCGGAACGCAGTACACCAACCAAGTCTTGGCTGCGCGCCGCACTGCGCATTCGCCCCACCACGCTTCGCCGCGCCTATGACGGAGTGGAAAGAGCCGAGACTCTGGCCGAAGAGCGCGGGCTGTCGGCGCCGCTTCGCTCGGTCCGCCGAGAACTCGACGCGATTGCCAAAGCCTATGAAGAGATCGATGCTCAGTACGAGCGGCTATTCAACAGCGACGATGCCGATGAAGAGGTGGTCGAGGACTTGCTCACGAAGGTTCGCAGCACCGAGCAACGGATCGAGCGTAACTATGACCGGGCGTCGCAAAGCGTGCAGCAGCGGATCTCACGCACCAGCGCGCTGGCTGCCGCTCAGTCGGAGCGCGCCACCTTCCTCTTGGGCCTGTTCGGACTTCTGTCCTTGATCGTTGGCATTGCCGTGGCGTTCTTGTCTCAGCGCTTGCTTCGGCCGATCCCTCTGTTGCACCAGCGCGTGGCGGCGGTCTCCCGCGGTGATCTTTCGAGCGCCGTCGACATCAAGCGAAACGACGAGCTCGGCCAACTCGTTGCGGAGTTCGAGCGGATGGTGAAGGCGCTCGCTGCGCGCGATCAGAGTTTGCGCGAGGCGGCGCTTGCAGAGCAGCGGCTTCAACGAATGCAGGTTCAGATCGTGGAAGCGTTGCGCGCGGCGATCGTCGTCGTCGATCGGGATCGCGTGATCAAGACGACCAATCCTGCCGCCGAAGAGATTCTGGGAGTTAGTGCGCGGCATGTCGGCTCATCGACCGACGAGACCTCGCTTCTTCGACGCTTTCCGGCGCTCGGTCGTGCGATTGAGGAGGTCGCCGAGGGAGGTGACGCGCGAACCCTACAAGGAGAGCGAATCGCGGGCTTCACCGAGCGCTTGGTCGACGTGCTGGTGACGCCGTTCGGCGACGAAGCCGGGGAGGGTGGTGTTCGCGGGGTTCTCGTCGTCGCCGACGACGTGTCGGACGCCATCGCGACCAAATCCCGTCTAATTCACACCGAGCGGTCCGCAACCCGTTGTCGAGCATCGGGCTCAATGTCGACATGCTCGGAGACGAGCTCCACGAGCCGGGGTCGGAAGGCAAGCGGCTGCTGGAGTCGATCCAGCAGGAGCTCGAGCGCCTCGAGAGCATCACCGAGGAGTACTTGCGCTTGGCACGACTGCCCGAGCCTTCGCTCACGCCGGATGACCCGACGCACCTGTTGCGTGACGCGGCCGAGTTCGTTCGGCGCGAGATGGACGCTGCGGGCGTTGAGCTCCGCTTGGATTTGGCGGCACAGTTGCCTGCGGTAGCGATGGACGAGCCGCAGCTTCGCCAGGCGTTGCTCAATCTCTTACGCAATGCGCGCGAGGCGATGCCGGACGGGGGAACCGCCAAGCTCGAAGCGACACGGTATGACGGTGGCGTGCGCATTCAGGTTCATGACGAGGGTGCCGGCATCGACGAGGAAGCGCGCGAGCACGTCTTTGACTTGTTCTACACGACGAAGGAGCGGGGAACGGGTCTCGGATTACCTCTCACCCAGCAAATCGTCGTCGCCCACGGGGGAAGCATCGCGTGCAAGCCCCGGCATCCGCACGGAACGACCTTCGAGGTTTGGTTGCCAG
>JAFDFW010000424.1 GCA_019309605.1 Deltaproteobacteria bacterium
TTCTCGCTTTCGGGCGTGCCACCCGCAAGAACCAGCTCGTCGGTCGGTTTGGGCCGTCCAACGCCCTGAATCTTGATGTCGAACTGGTCGGACCAAAACATCGGAACCGACTCGAAGGGCTTCGCTTCGCCGGGTGCCGCAAGCAAGCTCGAAACCGCGTGGCGCGCCTGCTCGACAGCATTGGTCCAGTGCTCGACCCGCATTCGCTCTTCGAAGAGCGGATTGTACCAGCTCGCCACATCCCCTGCGGCAACGATGCCAGGAACGCTCGAAGCCAGGGTTTCATCGCAACGAACCCCATCTTCGAGCTCGACGCCGGAGCCTGCAAGCCACGACACCGACGGGGCGACCCCAATGCCGACCACGACGAGGTCGCAATCCACCTTGGTGCCGTCATCGAGCAGCACGCTTTCGACGCGATCGGTCCCGCCAAAGCCTTCTACGCGCCGTCCGCAATGAACTCGAACGCCACGGCGTTCGTGGACTTCCTCCAGAATGCCCCCGACGCGAGGGCCAAGGCTTTGCGCAAGGGGGGTTTCCAACGCCTCGATCATCGTGACCTCGAGCCCCAACTGCCGGGCGGATGCTGCCACCTCAGCACCGATGAAGCCCGCACCGATCACGGCGACGCGAGGCTTGGCGACAAGCGCGGCACGAATCGCCAGCGAGTCGTCGAGGGTTCGCAGCGTATGGATACCGTCGATTCGCGGTTGATTAGGAAGCTCACGCACGTGACCACCCGTTGCAATCACCAAGCCGTCGAAGGAGACCGCATCTCCGCCTTCGAGCCCCACTTCACGCGCGTCGGTGTCGAGCGACACGGCGCGGCGGCCAAGTCTGAGATCGACGTCCAAGTCGTCGTAGCTCTTTCGACGCAGCGCCAATCGCTCTTGCTCCCACTCACCACGCAGCACTTCCTTGGAGAGCGGCGGCCTGTCGTAGGGAAGGTGCTCTTCGTCACCGATCAACACGAGCTGCCCGTCGAACTTGGCACGCCTGATGAACTCCACGGCACGCAGCCCCGCGAGCGACGCGCCAACGACGCCAATCCGATTCATCCTGGTCACCGGTCGAAGGGGCCGCGCTTCTGATTGCTCATCGCCACGGCCTGCGTAACGAGGGTCTTGAGGTCCTTGGCCGCCCCCCGAACCACCTGAAGAAGCCCAGACACGAGCTCGGCGTGATCCCGGGGCTCGCCTTCGAGATAGGAGGCCGGTCGCGGCGCTGGCGCCGCCGCCGCCGCTGGCGCTGGCGCTGGCACTGACGCTGACGCTGCCGCTGCCGCTGACACTGGCACTGGCGCTGGCACTGGCACTGCCGCTGCCACTGCCGCTGCCTTTTTCGCTCGGGGCTTCGCCGGCTTCGTAGGCCTACTCGACTTCACGGGGGCCTTGGTCGTCCGCCTCTGTGCGGGCGCCTTGCTGGCACGCTTCTTGGCTGTCGCCTTCTTCGCGGTCGCTTTGCTCACGCGCTTCTTCGTTGCCTTTTTCGGCCTAGCCTTCTTCGCGGGCGTTCGCTTGTTCGCCATGGCGCCTCCCAGTTCGGGCACCTTATCGGAAACGTTGCGGAGGGCAAGCTCGTGCGCCGCGCCTAGTGCTCAACCACGTAGACGAACTCGACTTGCTCGGGTCGCGCGGGCGGTTTGGCCGCTGCCGGGATCAGCCCTACCTCCTGATAACCCACCGCTTCCAGCACGCTCACCATGAGCGTATTGCGCGTGGGCACCCTCGCGAACACGTACTGAAGGGGCGTGCGGGCCGCGTGACGGATTCCGTGCGTCGCCAACATGCGCCCTAGCTCGGAGCTTTGCTGGCTCAGGCAAGTCGTGGCGTCGGCCTTGAGACGGCGATTCGCAGGATCGGGGCTAGCCGACGAGAGCATTTCCCAGCCGACCATGGAGCCGTGCCCGTTCTCTGCGACCCAGAACTGAAACACATCGTCTTGCGCCCTCAGTGCTCGTTCGAAGAACTCGGTCAGCCGAATCTCGCTGGGAAGCCAGCCGTCCCAGTACTCGGCGTGCGACTCACAAACGCGTAGCACGCCGGCAAGGTCGGAAACGCCTCCCTGGCGGATTAGAAGCCGGCTTACCGGCGGGACCGTGGATGTACCAAGCACCGGACTGTCTGGTATATCCCTCGGCCGCCAGGTTACGCAATCCCCTCAATTGGGACCCGCAAAACAGGGGGGTCGACCCGTCTACTGGACCGACGGGCAGGAGATCGGGTTCGACCTCGCCTGGTTGTTGTCCTCGTTGCACTCGTTGTAGCGCTGCCCACCCACTCCATCGTCGTCGGCCGTCGCCGAAACCACGATCGCTGTGACCTGGGGCCCCGACGGAACCTCGAACACGACTTCGAGCTGCTCTGATTGCCCCGGAAGCAACCAATCGCGGGTAGGCACGGTGCCGAGGTCGAAGACCCGAGCGTCGTTGGTGGCCACGACGATATGGGTGAGGATGCCGGGCGGGACGCTCAGTGAGCCATCGTTGCCAACGAGCACGGCCAACGTGAATTGGCTCTCGTCGCAATCGAGTCTGGATATCTCCCGCACGACGAAGTCCGGCGCGTCGAACAGTCCGCCTGGCTGGACGTTCTGTCTGAAGTTGTTGAGCCGCGAACGTGTCCAGTTGGGCTCGGGTACGCGCGGGATCTGACCGTCCTCGGTCACGTTGGTCACGCTGTAGGCGTGCTGATTCCAAATGCGCCGCGTGCGCACCCAGTTGTTGTCGGCATCTTCCCAGATCTCGATGCCGCCACGGTCTGGATCGTCACGGTTCGGCTCCGGGACTACGATCTCCGACTTTCCATCGTTGTCGACGTCGACGACGATTGGCATCTCCAGGCGCGTGTTGCTGCTATGGGAGTCGTCTTCGTAGAGGATCGTGCCGTCCGATCCCTTGAAGATCCGGAACGTCGTTTCATCCGCATACACCACTTCGGCCGAGCCATCGCCTTCGAAGTCGAACACGCTCGATCCAGTTGCGCGGCTCGAACAGTCGTCGTTCTCGACCATCCAGCGCACCCACTCACGCTCGCACCCCTCGGGCAACGGGTTTCCGGTGCACTGAAAGTCGAAGACCACGTAGGCGGTCGAACTCGCAGTGCCGACCTCCGCAAAGCCATCCCCGTCGAAATCCGCCACGGTGGGCGGTCCACTCTCATTGGCACCCGCGGTGTGGACCACGACCGGAGACCCTTCGCTCATGGTTGGGTTCCCCAACTCGTCGTAGGCGAATAGGTCCAACGCCCCTTGGCATAGGATCCGCTCCGGCGGCAGCAAGTCCCCATCTTCGTCGTACAACGGAGCGGACGGCATGTACG
>JAFDFW010000425.1 GCA_019309605.1 Deltaproteobacteria bacterium
CCCATGGCGTTCGCCACGTCGTTCGCGCCGATGTTCCAGGCCATGTAGAGGCCGGCGACGGCCGCAACGGCCAGGACAATCGTGCTCAGCTCCATGAGAAATGGCCTATCCGGCTACGAAAAGTCGGAACTGATCCCCTACGTTTTCCGCATGATTGGCCATATCGCCAATCTTGTTGAGGACCTTGGTCCACATGAACACCGCCGCGGGAGGCATGTCATCCTCTCCTTTGAAGAGGACCTTGGCGCATTGATCTTGGATCTTGTCGGCCTCGTGCTCGGCCCGCCCAAGGATCGCGGCTTGCTGGAGAACCTGCTCGGCGGGAGGTCCGGCGAAACCCGACTCCACCAAGTCACCGATCAAGTCGATGAGCTTAGCGGCCTCTCGGATCGTCGCGAGCACACTCTCCACGAAGTTGTCGAGAACGGGCTTCATGTCCTCGGGCACTGTCAGCGGGCGAATCGTCAGAAGCACACCCACGTCCTCGGCGCAGTCGGCAATGGCGTCCATCTCGCTGATCAACTTCAGCACGTCTCGGCGATCGACCGGCATGAACAAGCGGACTGGCATCTTCGAGCGGGCTGAATTCTTCGCGTCATCTGCCTTGCCCTCCAGCGCGCTGATCTCTTTGGCCACACGTTCGACCCCCGCCTGGTCGCCCTTCGCGAGCAGCTGGATCAGCTCCTGAACGCCATCGCTCGTTCGGATGACCTCGTTCATCAAGTCGCCCACTTTGGGAAGGGGATTGCGGGCAAGCAGGTTGGCCAGTGGTATTCTCATGTCACCTCGGGCCCAACCTTCTCATCCCTTTTAGCGGGGCTCAAATGGTAAGTCCGGAGGCCTCAATCCCTCGTGTTTGGGGCGTCATCGGCGTTGAGACCGGGCTCTTGGCGTGTAGACTCGTGGTTGCTTGCTTGGAACGCGTCCGTCACACAGACGTCACAAGGGGTGAGCAGGCTTCAGGCACGAAGAGATGGGTTCACGAATCCTAGTCGTCGAGGACGAGACAGACCTAGCCGAGTTGGTTGCTTTCAACCTTCGTGGCGCCGGTCATGACGTCACGGTCGCCCACGATGGCAACACTGCCTTGGCCGAGATCCAACGCAGCCAGCCGGACTTGCTCGTGCTCGACGTCATGCTGCCCGACATCTCGGGCCTCGAAGTCTGCCGGCGCCTGCGGCGGAAAGCACAAACGGTCCGTCTGCCGGTGATCATGCTCACGGCTAGAACCGACGAAGTCGATCGTGTGGTGGGTTTCGAGGTGGGCGCCGACGACTACGTACCCAAGCCGTTCAGTCCACGGGAGCTCGTACTGAGAGTCGAGGCGATCCTCCGTCGGACGATTCCGGCCGCGGACGTGGAGGGCCCTCAGGTGATCGCTCTGGGCGAGCTCGTCATCGACGTGCCTGCGCATCGGGTGGAGGTGCAGGGCGAAGAGATCCTTCTGACCGCCCTCGAGTTTAGGCTGCTCCTCGACTTGGCTAGCCGCGCGGGTCGCGTGCAGTCGCGGGATGTGCTCCTCGAACGAGTGTGGGGGTATTCGCCCAACGCAGAGACCCGCACGGTCGACACACACGTGAAGCGGCTCCGCGAAAAGCTCGGAGCAGGGGCGGTCCACATCGAGACGGTGCGTGGCGTTGGGTATCGTGTCCTCAAGTCCTAGGTTGGTCGCTGGGCGTACCCCGCGTATCCTTTCGCTGTGATTCGACGATACACGCTAATCGGAGGGGCAATCGCTCTCATGATGGCGGCTTTGTATGCTTTTTCGCGTGCCGTGACCCCTACGGTTCCTGCCTGGGCCATCGTGCTCGAGGGCGTCGCGCTTGGATGCCTGGTCGGCTGGATTGCTTCGCGCCGGGACGCGCTCGATGCGCAGCGTCTTCAGCAAGTGGTCGAAGCGCTCAGCGAACGGAACTTCGAGAGCCGGGCCCGGCTCAGCAGCCTGGGACAGCTCGGGGATCTAGGGCGCTCGCTCGACTCGTTGGCCGACCGCCTTGCGACCGGCGAGAAGAAGAAGCTCAGCCGCAAGGATCGACTACGAACGATTCTCGATGCGATGGCCGAGGCAGTCATGGTGACGGATTCCCGCGGTTACATCACGCTCACGAACGAAGTGCTGACGGATCTGGTGGGCTTCGAGGCAGAGGGGAAGACGGCGACGGAGGCGATCCGCCATCCGGACTTCCATCATGCGATCGAAGAGGCGCAGGAGGGATTCTCCAGTTTGCTGGAGATCGAGATCGACGGCGTAGGCGGTAGCCATCGCCGCGTTCTTCGCGCGTCCGTGTCTCCGCTTCGCAGCCGGCAGGGTGTCGTCACTGTTTTTCACGACGTGACCGCCGAGCGAGGGGCCGATCAGGTCCGTCGGGATTTCGTGGCCAACGCAGGGCACGAGCTTCGTACGCCTCTGACCGCCATTCGTGGCTTCGCCGAGACCCTTCGCGAAGGGGCGATCCACGACCCGGAGTCCGCTCTGGGTTTCCTCGATGTCATCGTCCGGCATGCCCGTCGCCTGCAGTCACTGGTGGACGACCTGGCAGACCTGAGCCGTTTCGAAGGCGAGGAGCTCGAGCTGGAGCTCACGCCGGTTTCTGCGGGGGCTCTGGTGGACGAAGTCGTGCGGGGCCTGGAAGCGCCCTCCAAGGCCAAGGGGTTGACCGTCGCGTGCACGGGGCTGGACGAGGCGCCCCCGGTGATGGCGGAGGAACGCGCGCTCGAACAGGTGATGGTCAATCTCGTCGACAACGCGATCAAGTACACGCCCGAAGGCGGGGAAGTACGGGTCGATGTCACGGCCAAAGAGCGAGATGTTCTCATCGAGGTCGCCAATACCGGGCCAGGGATCTCGGCCAAGCATCTGCCCCGGGTGTTTGAGCGCTTCTACCGGGTTGACGCCGGGCGCTCCCGCGAGCTTGGCGGCACGGGCCTGGGGCTCTCGATCGTGAAGCATCTGGTTGCCAAGATCGGGGGCGGGATCACGGTCGATAGCGATGCGGATTGGACCCGGTTCCGCCTCCTCGTGCCGCGTGCCGATAGCTCCAAGAGCGACACATATGTGTCACCAAGCTGACACATTCGGCTCGTAATAAGCAGGCAAATGAACCTGCCAGCTTCATTCGTTACGCGCTCGTCGTGTTCATCGCGGTGAGCGTTGCCGCCCCCGCCCTTGCCCAAGAGGGCGGGCCCACAGAACCACCTGCGGCGGCGCCGGACGCCGAGCCCAGCGAGGAGCCCCGCACTTCCGAGGAAGTGATCGGGGACCTTCCCCAAGAGCAGCAAGATGCTGTTCAGGAGGCCATCGAACAGCGCGACACGCCAGGCGATCAGCTCCATCCCGAGGGCGAAGATGAGCTGATGGGCGACCACGTCGTCGACCGCGGGGACATCAAATTCAGGCCGGGCAAGGGCGTCGAGATCAACAGCGCCGACGACAAATTTCAACTTCGAATCCGTGTTCGTGTCCAGATGCTCTACTCCTTCGTCCATGACGAGAACCTGGGGACCAATGAAGGCGACGAGCCTGAAGCCAATCTGAACGACTTCCGGCTTCGGCGGGCGCGCTTTGTTTTCCAGGGCACCTTCTTTGGAAAGGACAACCAGTACAAACTCGAGATCGACCCTCTGCGCAAGGACAACGTCGTTCTCGACTACTACCTCGACTTCACCAAGAACAGGGACATTCAAGTTCGCGTCGGGCAGTACAAGCTTTCGTCGAACCGGCAACGCGTGATCTCGTCGGGAAACCTAGAAATGGTCGACCGCAGCCAGGTCAACTCCGAGTTCTCACTCGATCGAGACATGGGCATCGATATCCGCTCACGTGATTTCCTCGGCTTGAACAAGATGCGATACGTGCTCGGTGTGGCCACGGGCAACGGCCTCAACAACCCGGAGTTTACGGACTTCGCGATGGTCTACTTGGTGCGCGTCGAATACCTTCCGATGGGGATCTTCCGCGATTACAGTGAGACGGACTTCGCTCGAACGAAGCCGCGCTTGTCGATCGGTGCGACCTACTCGTTCTTCGACAATGCGAACGAATCCCGCGGCATGGTCGGCGTGCCCTTCGCCGACGGCGGCACGGCGGACTACCACTTCGTCTATGTGGACGCGATGTTCAAAGCGCGCGGTTTCTTCGCGCTCACCGAGTTTGCTTTTCGAACAGGCCAACGCAAGGTCGGCGACATCACGCCGTCGGATCCCGACTACAACCCAGAGCTGCCAACCGATCCGCGTAACGGCCTCGGTTGGATGCTCCAGGCCGGGTATCTCGTCCCCAGCACCCGTTTCGAATTCGCCGCTCGCGGAGCGCTGATCAAGGCAAACTCGAAGAGATCGGCCACGAGCCTGAATGATAGCTACGGGACGACCTTCTCTCTGAGCTACTATTTCGCTCGCCACCCGTTCAAGATTCAGGCCGATGTCTCGCAGCTTTGGGAAGATACCTTCAAGGACGGCTCCACAGTGTTCCGTCTCCAGCTCCAGGCCTCGCTCTAAATTGATCCGCCTAGCTGCTGTTCTTGTTTGTGGAGTCGTGGCGGCGTGTAAGCCGGCGATGCCTACGGAATCGGCGCGCGACATCGTGCTGGTGATCGCCGAGCCGCGCTGCAAGAAGCTTGGCGCAGTCGAGGGCGTTGGCGGCAACGCGGAGAGCGCCAAGGCGGATGCGCTCGATCGCGCGGCGGAACGGGGAGCAACGCACGCCCGCTTGGAACCGGCGCACCCCGACCTCGAGGATGGAATGACCATCGTGGTCACCGGCACCGTATTCGCTTGTCCGTCTCCGGACGAAGTATTGCCGCCGGACGGGTACCGATAGCCCGCCCACTACCGACTACACGTTGCCGTGGCGGACGTCGCGGCCTTCGACCGTGAAGATCACCATCTCGGCGATGTTGGTCGCGTGGTCCGCGATGCGCTCCAGGTACTTCGCGCAGTTGCAAATGCGCATGCCGTCGGCGATACGTGAGGGGTCTTTCATGTAGTCGATGCTGAGTTGCATCACTTCGCCGTAGATCGCGTCGACGGCGTCGTCTTGTTCGAAGACGATCCTCGCCTTTTTAGGGTCTTCCTCGACGAGGGCGTTCAAGGAATCGCGCAACATCGCGCCGGCGCGTTGCGCCATTTCCGGCAGCTTCGACTCAGGCGGGCTGAGGCGGTCCGTAGGCTCCATCTCCATCGCCCGCTCGGCGATGTTGACAGCCTCGTCCCCGATGCGTTCGAGGTCGGTGGAGGCCTTCACGGCTGCCACGGCAAAGCGGAGATCACGGCCGACCGGCTGACGGAGCGCCAGCATGCGCACCGCGAGCTCGTCGACGATCACTTCGTCTTCATCCATGCGGCGGTCCGCTTCGATGACCTCCCGCGCCAGGGCCTCGTCGCGATCTTCGAAAGCGCGCACCGCCGTCGAGATCATCTGCTCGCATCGGCCGCCCATGGCCAGAAGCCGGTCCTTCAGGTTGCGCAACTCCGCTTCGAATTCCTGATGGGTATGGGTCCGCATCGGTCGGCTCGAGTGCGCCATTAGCCAAACCTACCGGAAATGTACTCTTCGGTACGCTTTTTCGTTGGTCGCGTGAACATCATGTCGGTCTTCCCGTGCTCGATGAGCTCTCCCATGTAGAAAAATGCGGTGGAATCACTGACTCGGGCGGCCTGCTGCATCGAGTGCGTGACGATGACGATGGTGTACTGCTCGCGAAGCTCGCGGATCAGCTCTTCGATCTTGGCGGTCGCGATCGGGTCCAGCGCCGACGCGGGCTCATCCATCAGGATCACCTCGGGCCAGACTGCGAGACATCGCGCGATGCACAGGCGCTGCTGCTGCCCGCCGGAGAGCCCGAGCGCGGAGCTCTGAAGGCGGTCCTTCACCTCGTCCCAGAGCGCCGCGCCTTTGAGAGATTCTTCGACCCTCTCCGCGATGACGTCTTTGTCTTTTTCACCCCCGATGCGAAGCCCAAAGGCCACGTTGTCGAAGATCGACTTCGGGAATGGATTCGACTTCTGGAAGACCATGCCGACCCTGCGACGGACCTCCACAGGGTCGACCCCGCGGCCGTAGATATCCTCGCCGTCCAGGAGAATGCGGCCCTCGACGCGGCAGCTGTCGATCGTGTCATTCATCCGGTTAAGGGCTCGCAAATAGGTGCTCTTCCCACAACCCGATGGGCCGATGAGAGCCGTCACGCTGCGATCGGCGATGTCGAGATCGACATCCTGAATGGCCTGGTTGCTCCCGTAGAAGACGTTGACGTTGCGCGTCTCCATCTTCACGTCGTTTGGAGCCTCGGCAACCGCTTGTTCAGATTTGCTCATGGTCGAAGTGCCGCGCGCGAACGTGCGCGAATGATCACCGCGAGCAGGTTGAGCGAGAACGTCAGCACGAGCAAGACGAGCACGGTGCC